>NZ_JADKYL010000019.1:0-60753 GCF_019633785.1 Bacteroides sp. FSHCM14E1 | reverse complement strand
CATCAAACTGGGAATGGCAGGAAAGAGGAAAGCATGTGGATGGGATGAGAAAATAAGAGATAAAGTCATTGGTATTGAAAAAATATAGAAAATGATAAGATGTTATACTTATTGAGCGTCCGCCCTGCCCTCTTTCCTTTATTTTCCTGAGATGTGTGCAAATTGTGTGCAATTAGGTTTTATACTGTATTGCTAGGATTTGAATAAATTTTGAGGAAGATTGTCTATGAATTCTCCAAAATAACATCTTATTATATTAAAGCACACTTCATTATCTGCGTCACTGTCAGAACAATTAGGCATAGTAGAATTAAATATCTTATTTTCTGTCATATATTCAATCAATTTATAAAAAGACATCAACATATACTCTTTATTTCCCCAATTTTCGTGATTTGTAGATAATAGCCCATCGCAATCTTGATATTTAATGCATTCTTTTCCATATGCCCAATCTTGTTCAAATACGATATAGAACCAAGATAGAAAATCCGTTACTAATTCATGAAGTTGCAGTTCTTTAGGCGATATATCGGTTTCATTTGCATGTTTAGATTTCTCTATTTCTTCTTTCCTCTTCTGCAATATATCAACAATTATATCTGCGGTTTTTTCTATATTATCTTTTACCAATGAATTAGGAACTCTTAATGTGAAAAAGCCTTTATCTAATGAGAATTTCGTGCGATTTAGGTCAGACAAAGCTTGTCTCGAATCCATATTATGTTGACTCCCGTCAACTTCTATATTTATTTTAAGACATGTTATCGCTATATCAATTGTTTTATGTCCATCGTACTTTTCAAGTTCCGCAGGTACATTTCTCTGTTTCAAAGCTAGATATAACCTTTTAGCATATTCGGTAGCTTTAGACTTTTCTGTAAGCCAGTTTTGACATACTTTACATAATGGAAAACCATATCTACTTACTGCATAGTCGTTTACACTATCATATAAGGGGTAACCGCATTTT
Organism: Bacteroides sp. FSHCM14E1; assembly: GCF_019633785.1. Lineage (NCBI taxonomy): Bacteria > Pseudomonadati > Bacteroidota > Bacteroidia > Bacteroidales > Bacteroidaceae > Bacteroides > Bacteroides sp. FSHCM14E1. Next base: position 59,780 of record NZ_JADKYL010000019.1, on the reverse strand, counting down.
AAACAGTTGTGGTTTAAAAACATTTCCATAGTAATCGTATTCTATTCGTTTATATGATTATATCTATGTCTCTCAACGGAATTTTCTATTTCCTTAAGAGACATAGAATGTTATTAAATATCAAAAACTGAAACCAAACAATTTGCCATCATCACCAGAATCATCAAGGGTTAAACACTTCTCTTCTGTGGTGAACGTTTCTAGAATTTCAATGGGCAAATCGTCTTCTATTGAAGTACATATATATTGAATATCATATAGTTTGCAATATTCTTGTACGAGTTCTATGAATTTCTTCTTCTTACGATTGTCCAATCCTTCTAAAACTCCGTCATGATAAACAAAACGATAAAATGAATGTTTACGATATGCGATTAAAACAGCCACATCAAAAGCTACACAAAGCATTTTTCGATAGGTATATCCATTACTTTCAGCTGTAATTCTTGATGACTCAGCTACATCAGTTTTGAATTCTACATTACCATTAGTGTTTTGTGTGACATATAATAATGCTTCGACATTAAACACTGTGCGGAAAACCTCATTGAAGATTTTCTTAATTTCTGCATTAATAGGGTTATCTTGATACTTTATATTATCATTTATCTCCTTTATCGTAACTTCAAGTTTACTATCGATTTCCGATACAATATCCTTTAAGTTTGCAATTTTATCAATACTTTTAAGTTGTTCTTCTAATTTCGAGATTTCACCTTCAAGTCTTGCAAGATTAATTTGATAAGTCTTGAACTTCTTAAATGAATCCTTAGATTGTAAAACATTTAAAGTTTCATTTCTTTGGGCATTTAACTCTTGTAACTTTTGACGTACTTCTTGTAATTCTTCTGTAATAGCCTTAATACGTTCTTTTAAATACTTATTTCTTTCTTTGGTAATATCATTATTGAATTGTACCAATTCTTCGTAGCTTTTACTCAAAGATTGAGGAAAATAGACTTCTACATCAGAATATATGTCTTTCAACTGTTCCATGTCGAATGAAACTGAATTAGCTATGGATTTTTGAGCCTTATCTAATTCATAAGAAAGACTATATTCCAAAGAGTTAAACTCTGCGATAGAATTCTCAATATTATCAACGAGATTCTTATTTAAACTACGTTCTTGTTTATAAAAATTAAAACTATCTATTTGTTTCCTAGTCTCTTCTAATTCTGAATGCTTTAATGCTATTCGTCCTTTTATCTTGTCTATTTCTCCCTCATCTACAGAAAATTCATTTTTAATACTATTAATAAATTTGGTTTGATTTTCAATTTGACTGTCAAAATTATATTTTTGAGTTAACAGCTTTCCATTAAATCCAAGTAGATCAAACATAAAAGGTTTCCAATCAACATGTTTCCCATTTTGGAATTTTCCTAATTGGAATACGTCATTGTAATCATTTTGACCTCGCAAAAAGTATGTTATAGATTTTCTATAATTCCAATTAGTGAGTATGTCAAAAGCAAGATAGGCATTTAAAGCCTTTATGCTTGGTGATAGCCCCATGTCAAGGATATCCCAGTCAGAATCTTCACTTAAACGAGTTTTTTGGTTGTTTCTTTTGAATGATATTTTGTTAGGTTCATTAATGCTACGGCGAATAGTTAAATAGTCGCCTGAATTTAAAAAAATCTCCAAAAATAAAACAATCCCATTAAATTTAGTTTCAAATTTTTTAAAGACATGCTTGTTGTCAATCTGTTTCAGAAGCATAAAATCTAGCACTCCAATCAATGTTGATTTTCCAAGATTGTGTGAATCTTTGGTAAGGTCATATTTTTTAGTAACTTTACCTATTACTAGATTGATACCGTTGTTGAATACAATATCTTTAAAAGTACTTGTATTAGAATATAATTGACTCAATTTCATCGTAGTAATTCTATGGTATCTAAATTCTTATTATATTGTATTTTCCCTAATAAATATAGGAAACTAAGAGTTGATGAAAATACTTCTTTGGTATTTTCTCCTTGAACAAAAACTAATCTATCAAGAAGATCATCATATCTCATTATTCCTGAGGATTGAAGAATCTTCAAGATTATACCTCCTAAATTGAGAATAGAGAGGTTTAAATCTAAATATTTATTAGGAGCTATCATTTAATTTTACCTATATCGCAATTAAAATACATAAAATGAACAAATATTCGAAACAAGTTTCTTCTATCTTTTATTTCTTCTTTGTCTAAATCAACAATAGTGTTAACGATATGTTCTATTACCTCCATGAAAGAAGGGAATTCCCCTCTATGTTGTATTATATATGCTTGTAAGTCAGCGATTGTATTTTGATATTTTAAAGTATACCGCTTGTTTTTGGGGTCTTTGAGAAACTTTTCAATCTCAACAAAATATGGTAACGATTGCTTTTTAATAAAATCAAAATACTCATCACTTAAATCATTCAATAGATTCTTTTCCTTTTTATCAATATTCAAAAGAGAGTTACTACTATTGCATGGAGTGAAATTTAAATAATCATTTACATCACTAAAAAGTAAAATGACTTCCTGAATATCTTTTTCGTAAAATCGTTCGGGAGCATTAAATTTGTGTAGACCAAATTGTTGGACAATTTTGGGATATGATGCTAAATATGAATCAAGTTGTTCTTTTCCTACAACATCTGCATTCTTTATATTTAGCTCCGAAATCAATCTATTGGTAATTTCAGGATGTTCACCACCTGTTAATTTTCTATTAGTAAAGAGTAAATAGTTATCAAAAGGATGTTGCTTTTGAACTTCTAATAAACGATTTATTTCTTTAGAAACTATGCTAGTTTGATTTTTATAAAAGTTGTTATCTGAACAGCTAGCTTCCGATGAAGTTGTATGTTTTGCTTGTATCACAAACACCCCTTCCCATTGTGATGCACATGAAGGAAAATTTTCAGCTTTTCCTTCAAACCAACTGTCTTTCCCTTCGTCTTTTCCTTGGGAGAATGTTTTGCATCCTATACCCAATATATTCTGGCATATAGCAATAATAAGATTCTCAAAATCTATTTCATTTAAGTTCTCATATTGATATTTTGTGCGCATACTTCTCTTTTTTCTGCAAAGTAACATTTTATTTTCAAATTGGCTTAAGTTTTAATAGAATATTTTGAAAATAAGTAGTGTCTTGATTGCCTATTCATATTTCAAGTATATATGTTCCATCGTTATCAATTGTAGAGAATGTGACCTTATTTTTTATGAAATCATTTATCCCGATTGATACGCACAGATGAATAAAACATTGGAGCTGGATAAAAATGCGATATAAAAGGATGAATATCCAAATACATTTCCGTCTAATTGTTTATAAATATCCAAACACCGTTTAAAATTTAGTTCAACACTCTTAAAACGAGGTCATCTCCTATGTAGTCTCTAATCATTTAACAAAGAAGGTAAATACCCGGTAAAAGTCAAAGTTTACCAGGTAACGAAGTGGGCGAAGTAAACGCCATTCTCAGGCTGTCGGACTATGGAAGAAAGAGAGCGACGGTGTGGCGACTGATTGCCAACACTTGCTGGAGTGACATAGGGGCAAAAGGAAGGTATCTGATAGCGGCACTAAATAAGGCAAAAAGGAAATAAACGGATAGGGCAAATCCCCTGTGTATAGTTGACAAAAAAGCAAGTATATTGGCTCTATACTGCAGAGACCTTCAGTGAGGCTAAAAAGTAAAAATCAAACTTAACAAGCTGAAATACAAACTATTCAAAGTTCAAAACATCTGTCAGTAAAAGCTTTGTTTTAACACAGAGTTAAAGTTTATTCTTTGGATGCAAATAACAAGTGTTTTAAATGCAAAAGACTTATTATTTGCACACAAGAATAAAATAAACGGAAATTGACATTAACATTGTTAAACAGTCGGTTTTCCCCATACAATTCAGCTCAACAATACTCCCTCTTAAACCAAAGTTCGAATACAGGATCAGAAAACACATATAGTTCCCCCTCCTTCTCAATAAAATCACGTTCGGTCAGCATACGTTTGTTGCGGGTGATGGTTTGTGCACTTCCCAATTCATATTTCCGCACTACAGGAATAGAATTGAAGCGGTATTCACCATTGGCTACGGCACGTAACATGGCTGTTTGCGCAGCGGTCAGATTTTCAGTATCATTCATGAACATAGGCATATTGGTATCTATCAATTGCCGGGTACGCATTTCAATGGTTTCGTCAGTCACTTTGTCGGAAGTGCCACTCCAGACGAAGTAACACAACTGTTGCAGATACCATGAATGGCACTTCACGATGTCACACAGCTGTTCGGCTTGCTCTTTGCTGATTTCTTTATTCGTCCGCTTGAAGGCATTGACGATAAAAGGTACCCACTCCTCCTTCTTAATCTTTTGCAGGAATAGTACCTGCCCGAAACGATAGAAAGGATTGGATGAGTTGTTGAAAATATCCAGCATCATGTGTCGTTTGCTTCCGTAGAAGCAATAAGATACTTGTTGCTGTTTTTGCCAGACAGAACGCATTTTACCTTCCAGATCTCTGTAGCCGGATAGTTGTGCCAGTTGTTGAAATTCGTCGATGCAGACTATCAGCCGTATGCTTTTGGCTATGGCTATCTTTTCGGGCAATTTCAGTATTTCCATAACATCCCTTTCTTCCAATTCGAATTTCAAGTCAAAAGACATCGTATCGGTAGGGGTGCTTTTCAGCGTGATACTGGGTGAAACAGTTTTTAAAAAGTGTCTTACATCTTCCAATCGTTTTTCAAGCGTAGATGCAGCGCAAGCGATGACTTCACGGGCAAAGATCCGGTAGAACTCGGATTCGGTCTTGATACTGAATGCATCGATATAACAGACACGAACCTGTTTATCTTCATGCATCAACTCGTCCATCGCTACTTTGACAAGTGAAGATTTTCCCCAACGACGTGGAGAGATGAGCATTACGTTAATACCCGAACCTAACAACTCTTTCAGTTGTTTGCGTTCTTCTACCCGGTTGACAAAATTCTCTTTATCGACCAGTGTACCATACTGAAAAGGTGATTTCATAAGCTGTTTCCTTCTTTATCATAGAACAAAGATACAAATTATACATCAATGTATAATACATCAATGTATAATTTTAGTAATTATCCACATTTCTTTCGTCCTTCCACCCGTTTACACTGCATCAATTCACTTAATTTCCTTTTTTGTCACCTCTCTAATTTCAGAAACACGCACATCCCAATAACAGGCATAGAAGCATCATTTTATGGTCACCATGGTTGCTCCGAAACCATATTCCTGGAAAGAAGCATCCTGATAGCGGCAATTACTATATTTTCGCTTTAATTCGTCAATCAATGCTTTGCGAAGCACTCCGTCACCTTTACCATGAATGAAAACTATTTTTTGTTCACGTTTGGTTTTGTACTTCTCCATCACCTCACGGAATTTATCCAACTGATAATTCAGTATCTCGGCATTCCCCATGCCACGTGTGTCATCCAGCAACTCGTTGATGTGCAGGTCCACTTCAAGAATATCATTTTTCCCGCCACGTTTTACGATAGACTGCGACTTGGGTTTATCTACTTCTTTCTTCTGGATCAATACGGATTGCAATTCTTCGGCCGAAACAAATACCTGACGGGTAGGAACATCGTCTTTCACAATGTCATAAACCAGTGCCGGTTGTTCAAAGAAATCGGACTCACGGAAAGTATGAAGTTTATAGAACTTCACCGTATCGATACGCAGCTCCACACAAACCGCAGGTTTCAAAGGCGCTGTCCGTCCATCTTTAAAAGCAATGAACTGAACGGCTACATGCTCCATTTCATTCAGCATATCTTTAGTAAACTCTTCCAGCAAAAGCTTCGTATTGGGTTCCACCAGTCCATGCGAACGGGTTTTCCAAGCCTTTCCTTCGGCACTCTGATACGTATAATACAAATAATAATTGCTGTCATTCACCAGATAGGCCTCGAATGGAGTACTGCTGATAGCTTTCACATCTTCGGGCACATAAGCCAGAAAAACATTTAAAACATCGCCACCCCGCACTTCGGCCGGACGAACTACCGGAATCTCAGGCTTTACCGGTTTGACGGGTTCTTCGGGTTTCTTTGGCGCAGGAGCAGCCTTCCGGGTCATATTATAATCATCCGTATCGATCACCACACACTCACGAATCTGCATCGGGATATCAAATCCATCAGCATCTTCCACCAATACAATATCTTTTCCCCGGAATCCCTTTACGATTCCTCCGCCCACCTCACTGAGGAAGCGCACTTTATCACCTATTTTCATCGTTCTGTTTACAATTTACCATTTACAATCTACAAATTAAGGCAAATATAACTACTTTTGTCGTCGCAAAGAAAGAAATGATGAAAGAAAACCCGAAACATATCCGTATTAGCGAATACAATTATCCATTGCCGGATGAACGCATCGCTAAATTCCCGTTGCCTATGCGGGACCAGTCTAAGTTACTTATTTACCGTCACGGCGAAGTCAGCGAAGATGTATTCACCTCCTTACCGGAACACTTGCCTGCCGGAAGTCTGATGATATTCAACAATACCAAGGTTATTCAGGCACGACTCCATTTCCGCAAAGAGACAGGAGCCTTAATCGAAGTTTTTTGTCTGGAACCGATTCAGCCTAACGACTATGTACTCAATTTCCAGCAAACGGAACATGCGGCGTGGCTTTGCATGATCGGTAACCTGAAAAAATGGAAAGACGGTCCGTTACGTCGTGAAATGACTGTAAAAGGTTTCCCCATCACCCTGACGGCTACTCGTGGCGAGTGTTGTGGAACCAGTCATTGGATAGATTTCAACTGGGATAATCCGGAAGTCACCTTTGCCGATATTCTTGAAGTATTCGGTGAGTTACCCATCCCTCCATATCTCAACCGGGATACGGAAGAAAGTGATAAAGAGACCTATCAGACAGTCTATTCAAAAATAAAAGGCTCGGTGGCCGCTCCTACGGCAGGTTTACATTTCACCCCTCGTGTACTGGATGCCCTGACCGAAAAAGGGATCGACCTCGAGGAACTGACCCTCCATGTTGGCGCCGGTACTTTTAAACCGGTAAAAAGTGAAGAGATAGAGGGGCACGAAATGCATACGGAATATATATCCGTATCACGCAGTATTATCAAAAAGCTGATAGACCACGACGCTTGTGCCATTGCCGTAGGAACAACTTCCGTACGTACCCTTGAAAGTCTCTACCACATCGGTGTAACGCTGGCCAACAACCCGGAAGCTACGGAAGAACAATTGCGTGTAAAACAGTGGCAACCTTACGAAACGGAATGTGACGTACGCCCTGTTGTAGCTTTACAGAAAATATTAGGTTATCTCGACCGTCACGGTATGGAAGCATTGCACACCAGTACACAAATTATTATTGCTCCGGGGTACGAATACAAAATAGTCAAAGCAATGGTCACCAATTTTCATCAGCCACAGAGCACCCTGCTATTATTGGTCTCGGCATTTGTCAAAGGGAACTGGCGTACAATTTACGACTATGCACTCAGCCACGATTTCCGCTTCCTGAGCTACGGCGATTCATCCTTATTAATACCTTAAGATATGCAAAGCGATAATAATCAGGAAATGTTTCCCATCGTAGACGAACAGGGAACTATTACAGGAGCTGCTACACGCGGCGAATGCCATAGCGGAAGCAAGCTATTGCATCCGGTTGTTCATCTGCACGTATTCAACTCAAAAGGTGAACTTTACTTGCAGAAACGCCCTGAATGGAAGGATATACAGCCGGGCAAATGGGATACCGCCGTAGGCGGACACATCGATCTGGGAGAGAGTGTAGAAATAGCTTTAAAGAGAGAGGTCGCCGAAGAATTAGGTATCACGGACTTCACACCGGAACTCCTGACAAGTTATGTCTTTGAGTCTTCCCGTGAACGGGAGTTAGTCTTTGTGCATAAAACAGTATACGACGGAGCAATACATCCCAGCGATGAATTAGATGGCGGACGTTTCTGGAGCTATGAAGAAATCAAAACGAATTTAGGAAAAGGTGTCTTCACACCGAACTTTGAAAGTGAAATAGAAAAAGCAGGGATTTTCTCTTCTACTTCCCCCAAAGAGGCTGTGTAGAAACTCTTTTCGCCACGGAGTAACACAGAGTAGCACAGAGTCTTTTGATTAATAATCAACAACTTAAAATCGTCTCTGTGTTACTCTGTGTCCTCTGTGGTGAGTTTTGACACATTAAATCACTTCTTTTCTATCCAACTGATAATAGTCTCAGAAAAAGGACTTTCTTTAGGAGCTGCGAAACCAACCCAATTTCCATTCTCATCAATCATAAACTTCTGAAAATTCCACTGTACGGGCGCATCCTGCTTCCCGTTCAGTTTCTTCTCAGTCAGCCACTGATAAAGTGGAGCCATATCTTTACCCTTTACCGAAATCTTGGCCATCATCGGGAAAGTAACATCATAATTTGCCGAACAGAACTTGGCTATCTCTTCGTTCGTACCCGGTTCTTGCCCCATAAAGTTATTGGCAGGAAAAGCTATAATCACAAAATTCCGATCTTTATACTGATCGTACAAATCCTGTAACTCGGCATACTGCGGCGTCAGTCCGCACTTGGAAGCGACATTAACCACCAATACCTTCTTGCCTTTAAGGTCTGCCAGTTTATACTCTTTGCCATCTATGGTCTTCACAGAGAAGTCATAGAACGATTTACTCTGCGCAGCCATCGATAATGAGAGTACCAAGACTGCTACAAAAGAAAAAATTGCTTTCATATTCTATTATTTGGTTCATCAAATAATTAACAAGCAGCCCGGACAGAATGTTTGAAAACGTTCTACTCCTCAGACATCGAATAAGGTTTAGCCTCCTTGGCAAGCCCTCTCTTCTCGTTTGGAGAAGCAGACATTTCAAATTCAAGTATTCCCCCTGCCAAGAGATCGGCATGGGTAATATACATTTTATCGTAAACTTTTCCGTTGAGCTTTACCTGTCGAACATAGCGGTTGCGATCGTTCACTTTCGGCGCTTTTATCTCAAAAGTGTTTCCATTAGGCAGATTCATACGGATGTATGGAAGATAAGGTGCTCCCAACACGTATTGATCGGTACCCGGACAAACGGGATAGAATCCCATTGCCGTAAACAGATACCAGGCAGACATCTGCCCGCAATCGTCATTGCCCCCCAGGCCGTCAATATCATTTTTGTACATCCGGTTCATCACCTCACGCACCCAATATTGTGTTTTCCAGGGCTGGGAAGTCCATGCATACAAATAGGGAATATGATGACTGGGTTCGTTGCCATGCACGTACCCTCCTACCAAACTCACCTCGGCGATATCTTCATTCTTTTCATAATATTTCCGGGGAAGTGCCATAGAGAAGAGTGTGTCCAGCCGGTTGACAAATTTCTTTTCACCACCCATCAGCCCGATCAATCCGGTTACATCATGCGGCACATGGAAAGAAAAATTCCATGAGTTTCCTTCAATAAAACCTTCACCGTAGGTCTGCATAGCATCAAACTCTTTCTTAAATTCACCGTTGCTATAGCGAGGGCGGGCAAAACCGACAGAAGCATCAAAAACATTCCGATAATTATCCGCCCTTTTCTTATAAATATCGGCTAACGGTTTATCTCCCGCCAACAAAGCCACCCGGTAAATGGTCCAGTCGTCATAAGCATATTCCAACGTAGTAGATGCAGCCGTTCCACTCTGATCAAAAGGCACATATCCCAATCGTTTATACGATTCAATGCCTTCATAATAAGACACATTTGCCGTATGATCCATCGCCGGCAAAGCCTCCCGGACAGATATTCCGGCACCTTTGACAATCGCGTCAGCCAAAGCAGATACAGCATGATAACCGCTCATACACCAGCCTTCATTCCCCATCAGACTCCATATCGGCAGCATGCCATGCACACTCTGCTGCTGATGCCGAATCATAGACTGCACCATGTCTCTATTCTGCCGGGGTTTAAGCAAATTCAAAAAAGGATGTTCTGCACGGTACGTATCCCATAAGGAGAAAATAGTATAATTGGTAAATCCTTCGGCTGTATGGATATTATGATCGAGCCCGCGATAACTACCGTCTACATCCATATAGACAGACGGATTAATCATCGTATGATACAGTGAAGTATAAAACATGGCAAGCTGGTCGGGGGTTCCTTTGGCCTCAAGCACATCCAATTCACGATTCCATGCCGAATGTGTCTCGGCTGCCAGCCGGCTGAAAGTCTTTCCGCCAGCCTCAGCCTGCAAATTTTTTAAAGCCCCTTCTGTGCTCACGGCCGAAAGAGCGACTTTAATTATCAGTTCCGGATTCTGCCGGGTATCGAAGTTGAAATAAGCCACCAGTTTCCGTCCGGTCATTTCCGGGAAATTCCGGTCGGAATTGAACCGTCGCCAGAATCCTTTATACAAAGCCTTCTCTTTATCTGTATATCCATAGTCTTTGATGGGTTGAGACAAGGATATGGCAAAATAAGTATAGTTGGTGCGGGCCCACCCGTTCGTGATACGATACCCCGTCAGCAATGTATCATTTTCTACGCGTATATTAGCCCACAACGTTTTCCCGTCATAATTATAGATGCCGTGTACCAGGTCAAGAATAATGCGTCCGTCGGCACCGTCCGGAAAAGTATATTTATGTATCCCTACCCGTTGGGTAGCTGTCAACTGTGCTTTTATACCGTAATCTGTAAGCTCCACTTCATAATAGCCCGGACGAGCCACTTCAGTTTCATGGCTGAAACGGGAACGGTATCCTTCGTCTGGGGTGTCCGCCCTTCCGGGATTCAGTTTCAATTCACCTGTAGCAGGCATAATCAAGATATCTCCCAGATCAGAATGTCCCGTACCACTCAAGTGGGTATGACTGAATCCTACTATTGTTTGATCGCGATGCTGGTACCCGGCACAATATTCATATGCATTTTTTTGATAAACTCCATCCACATTGTGAGGAATTGTATCCGTATCAGGGCTCAACTGTACAAGTCCGAACGGAGCGCAGGCCCCGGGAAAGGTGTGCCCCATACCATTGGTTCCGATGATGGGATTGACAAGTGCGCATACATCCGGTACTGCCGGATGTTGAGCCGTCACTGTCGTAAATGCCGGGATGAATGCCAGCAAGGAAAGTGCTTTTTTCTTCATAATCTTATTATTGTGATGTGTTGTTGATATGCAAAGATAGCCTTTTTCAACAATTCCGTTCCACTTCATTCCCACATTTTACCATTTCACCTGCCAATCTTTCCACCTCGCAATTTTTCATCAACAACAAAAGTTTCAGCGATCTACCTTTGTACCGATATTCAAACACTTAAGGATTATGTTTAAAGCTATCGTACGTTTTTCTATAAAGAAGAAACTATTCGTAGGACTCACTACCCTCTTTCTTCTTATCGGAGGCATTTATGCGATGATGACCTTGCCAATTGATGCCGTACCGGACATCACCAACAATCAGGTACAAATCGTAACTGTCTCGCCGACACTTGCCCCACAGGAAGTAGAGCAACTGATCACAATGCCCATCGAAATTGCCATGAGCAATATCATGAATGTGGAAGATATCCGTTCGGTAAGTCGCTTCGGACTATCGGTAGTGACAGTTGTATTTAAAGAGAGTGTACCGACCTTGGATGCCCGGCAACTGATTAACGAACAGATACAATCCGTAGCAGGAGAAATTCCATCGGAATTGGGTATGCCGGAAATGATGCCCATCACTACCGGATTGGGAGAAATCTACCAATATATCCTAAAGGTAGAATCCGGTTACGAAAACAAATATGATGCGATGGAACTCCGCACAATTCAGGATTGGATGGTGAAACGCCAATTATCCGGCATACCGGGTATTGTGGAAATTAACAGTTTTGGCGGATACCTGAAACAATATGAAGTAGCCGTTGATCCGGATGCGCTCTTTTCGCTGAATATCACCATCGGTGAGGTGTTCGAAGCTTTAAGCAAAAACAATCAGAACACCGGAGGAAGCTATATTGAGAAGGCTCGAAATGCTTATTATATCCGTTCAGAGGGAATGATCAGCCGCACTAAAGACATCGAGCAGATTGTTGTTGCCAACCGCAACGGCATTCCTGTGCACATTAGTGATGTAGGTACTGTCCGCTTTGGAGCTCCAAAGCGGTTTGGCGCAATGACCAAAGACGGAAATGGTGAATGTGTAGGAGGCATTGCGATGATGTTGAAAGGAGCCAACGCCAACGTTGTGACACAAGAGTTGGAAAAAAGGGTGGAAAAAATACAGAAACTATTACCCGAAGGGGTAAGTATAGAGCCTTATCTGAATCGTTCGGAACTTGTCAACCGAAATATCTCCACCGTCATACACAACCTGATAGAAGGTGCAATTATCGTATTCGTAGTACTTATCATTTTCCTGGGTAACGTACGTGCAGGGCTCATCGTAGCCTCAGTTATCCCACTGGCCATGCTGTTTGCATTTATCCTTATGCGTATTTTCGGTGTGACAGCCAACCTGATGAGTCTCGGTGCCATCGACTTCGGTATTGTGGTAGACGGTTCTATTGTAATAGTAGAAGGTATATTAGCTCACCTCTACGGCAATAAACTAAAAGGCCGCACTTTATCGAAAACAGAAATGGATGAAGAAGTGGAGAAGGGTGCTTCGGGGGTAGTACGTTCGGCTACATTTGCCGTTTTCATCATCCTGATCGTATTCTTCCCCATCCTGACTCTGAACGGAATTGAAGGAAAATATTTTACTCCAATGGCAAAGACACTGGTATTCTGCATTATCGGAGCCCTATTACTCTCTCTGACTTATGTACCGATGATGGCTTCCCTCTTCCTGAAACACACCATTGTGGTAAAACCTACGTTTGCCGACCGTTTCTTTAAAAAACTTAATGTCATATACCAACGTTGCCTATGCTTCTGCCTGCGTTTCAAATGGCAGACAGTCACTATAGCTTTCGCTGCTTTAATAGGTTCTTTCTTACTCTTCGGACGTTTGGGAGCAGAATTTATCCCTACTTTGGACGAAGGCGATTTTGCCATGCAAATGACATTACCGGCCGGAAGTTCACTCTCTGAAAGTATTGAAGTATCCAACCAGGCCGAAAAGGTTTTGATGGATCAATTTCCGGAAATCAAACATGTAGTTGCCAAAATCGGAACTGCCGAGGTTCCTACCGATCCAATGGCTGTGGAAGATGCCGATGTGATGATTGTAATGAAACCCTTCAAGGAATGGACCTCTGCTTCGAGCAGGGCGGAAATGATAGAAAAGATGAAAGAAGCCCTCCTGCCTTTAGAGAACCGTGCAGAATTCAACTTCTCTCAACCCATTCAGTTGCGTTTTAACGAGCTGATGACCGGAGCTAAGGCTGACATAGCGGTCAAGCTATACGGCGAAGACACTCACGAACTTTATGCAAAAGCGAAAGAGGCTACAAAGTTTGTCGAACAGATTCCGGGCGCTGCCGATGTCATTGTCGAGCAAACCATGGGATTACCCCAACTGGTAGTAAAATACAACCGGGGGAAAATAGCCCGTTATGGCATTAACATCGAGGAATTAAACACAATGATCCGTACAGCTTATGCCGGCGAAGTAAGCGGAGTAGTATTTGAAAACGAAAGAAGATTCGATTTGGTAGTACGCCTCGATCAAGAGAAAGTGGCAGACCTGAACCTCGATAAACTCTTTATCCGTACTTCAGAAGGAGTACAGATTCCTGTCAGCGAAGTGGCAAGTATTGACCTGGTAAGCGGTCCGCTCCAAATTAACCGGGATGCCACTAAACGCCGCATCGTGATCGGAGTCAATGTGCGCGATGCCGACATTCAACAGGTAGTATCAGAAATCCAACAAACATTGGACAAAAACATCCGGTTGAAACCGGGATATTATTTTGAATACGGGGGGCAGTTTGAAAATCTGCAGAACGCCATCCGTACACTGACTATCGTAATACCGGTAGCCCTGATGTTGATCCTGTTGATTTTATTCTTCGCTTTCAAGAATGTAACCTATACACTGGTGGTATTCTCTACAGTGCCATTATCATTAATAGGTGGTATCCTGGCTCTTTGGCTACGCGGACTCCCGTTCAGTATTTCGGCAGGAGTAGGATTCATCGCATTGTTTGGGGTATCTGTGCTCAATGGAATTCTGATGATTAACCACTTCAACGACTTAAGAAAACAAAATAAATATGCCATGACCACTAATCAGATTATAAAAAAAGGAACACCACACCTGCTACGTCCGGTATTCCTAACCGGGCTGGTAGCTTCATTGGGTTTCGTACCGATGGCCATTGCCACATCCGCCGGAGCTGAAGTACAACGCCCACTGGCAACTGTTGTAATCGGAGGCTTGATTCTATCAACCATATTGACCCTGATTATCCTTCCGGTTTTTTATAAAATAGTAAATGCGACAAGTGCCGGTTGGAAACAACCTAAGAGACGGTTGCATCTGTTCATCCTGCTGCCGGCACTTCTGCTGAGTGCCACCGTCACAGCACAAGCGCCACAAACCGTCAGCCTGGAACAAGCAATAAAAATAGCCAGACAGAACCATCCAAGGCTTAAGACAGCCACAACCGCCATCCGGCAGGCACAGGCCACAAGAGGCGAGATTGTAGAAGCCTCCCCTACCACATTCAGTTACTCCTGGGGACAACTGAACGGCGAAAACAAGAAAGATAAAGAAATGGTTCTCGAACAAAACCTGGGTTCACTATTGACACCGTTCTACAAGAATACTCTTGTCAACCGTCAAGTACAAACCGGCACTTACTACCGCCAAATGGTAGAAAAAGAAGTAACGGCAGAAGTAAAACGTGCATGGGCTTATTATCAGTATGCTTCAGCAATATGTTCACTTTATCGCGACCAAGATCGCATGGCTGCTGAATTAAAGCGCATCAGCGAACTGAGATACGAACAAGGAGAAATCACCCTGTTGGAAAAAAACATGATGACTACATCGGCTGCGGACCTGCACAACCGACTCTTTCAGGCACAGGAAGAAGAAAAAATGGCTCTTACCCGTTTTCAATGGAGTTGCTACGCAGATGCGCCCATCATACCGGAAAACACGAGCATGCAGCTCTTCCCGACAAATGTTCAGCCAGGAAGCGTATCCGAAGCCCATCTCGGATTTTTCAACAGCCAGATTTCCGAAACACGGGCAGCACTGAACGTAGAGCGCAGTCGTTTCTTTCCGGAACTCAGCATAGGATATAGCCGCCAAAATATTCTGCCCCTGAAAAACCTGAATGCATGGATGGTGGGGGTATCATTTCCTATCTACTTCTTACCACAAAAGAGCCGGATCAGACAAGCAAAACTTGCCGCTTCTGCCGCACAAATACAAGCAGAAGCCAATATTCGCGAATTGAACAATAAAGTTACTGAACTGAGTGCCACCTTACGCCGTCACGAAGAGAGTCTCCGGTTTTATACCTCGTCTGCACTCAAAGAAGCAGACGAATTAATCAAGGTGGCTAATCTACAATTGCAACACAGCGAAACGAGCATCGCGGAATTTATCCAGTCGGTCAGTGCCGCACGTGAAATACGCAAAGGTTATATCGAAACGGTATATCAATATAACATCGCCTCACTGGAGTATGAACTTTATCAATAACCTGTTGAAACATAAATAATATGAAAAGAATATTTTATCCCATTCTCTTGTTGGCTCTTATAGCATGCAAAGAGACAAAACAAACTTCCGAAACAGCAACAACAGCTCCTTCCATCGCTAAGGTACAAACAGATACTACTGCTACGCAAGTGGATGGAATTACATCAGCCACCTCAAAACCCAATCAAGTATCTTTCAACGGAACTATCGTACTATCTCCCCAACGCCAGGCCACCGTAGCCCTTACCATGGGAGGAGTAGTAAGAAACACTTCACTTTTACCGGGACAACAGGTGCAGAAAGGCACCCTGCTGGCAACCCTTGAGAATCCGGACTTCATCATGTTGCAACAGACCTACCTTGACAGTCATGCCCAAACAGAATATTTGCAAGCGGAATATGAACGCCAAAAGTCACTCTCAGCCGAACAGGCCGCTTCGCAAAAAAAGTTTCAACAGAGCAAAGCAGACTACTTATCAATGAAAAGCAAACTGGAAGCTACAGCTGCACAACTTTCCTTATTAGGTATTACCCCTGAAGAATTATTGAAAAGTGGTATACAGCCTCTGTTGCAGGTGAAAGCTCCTATAAGCGGCTATATCAGCGATGTAACCATGAATATAGGCAAATACATTCAACCCGGCGAAGCGCTTTGTGAGGTCATTGACAAGTCATCTCCCCTACTCTGCCTGACAACTTATGAAAAAGACCTGACGGATATGAAGGTAGGCAGCCCCGTCCAATTCCGGGTAAACGGCATGGGCAAAACAGTATTTAAAGCTACCTTGGTCTCAATCGGGCAGAAAGTAGATGAAACGAGTCGTTCACTCGAAGTATACGCCCGGATTGACAGCACCGCTCCACAGTTCCGTCCCGGCATGTATGTAACAGCAAGAATACAGAAATAATCCGGTAGATTATCTTATCTTTGTTCCCATGAAAAGAATTAGAGCTCTATATAACGATAAATACCTTCTGTCCACGCTTATCATTTCAATGGCTGTGGCGGTACTTATCCACTTCCCCGAATCCGTCTCCCTCTTTGACGGGTTTGAGAGCCATACCCTTTTCCCGGGCATGAAATTTGCAGATGTAGCCAACGAGATTATCTTCACTTTCCTCTCACTATTGGCCCTGTTCGCTGTCAACACAAGATTGTTTCATTTCAATCAGACCTCGATGAAAATCACGTGGCAAAAGATTGTTCTCTCTTTTGTACTGACCTGGATATTGAGTAACCTATTGGGACAATGTTTTGTCTATCTGCACAAAACATTCGATATTCCCGCAATCGATGCCATGGTACACCACTACCTGCACCCATTACGCGATTTTATCATGTCATGCCTTGTCACCAGCAGTTGTTACATCATCTACCTGATCCGCCGTCAACAACAAGTAATCATTGAGAATGAACAATTGCAGGCAGAGAACATACGCAACCAGTTCGAAGTATTGAAAAACCAGCTGAATCCACATATGCTATTCAATTCGCTCAACACGCTGCGTTCACTCGTCCGTGAAAATCAGGACCGGGCACAAGATTACATTCAAGAATTGTCACGCGTATTACGCTATACATTGCAAGGCAACGAATCTCAATCTGTCACCTTACGTGAAGAAATGGATTTTGTATCGGCCTACATCTTTCTTTTAAAAATGCGCTTTGAAGATAACCTGCAATTCGAAATTGACATAGAATGTAACCTTGAAGACTATTTTCTACCACCTATGTCGATACAGATGTTAATTGAAAACGCTGTAAAACACAATGAAATCAGTAACCGTCGTCCGCTCACCATCACAATCGTCACCGATCCGGAGGGCAGCCTCTCTGTAAGTAACCCTATCCAACCTAAACTGACAGCAGCCACCGGTACCGGCATCGGACTGGCTAACCTCGACAAACGTTACCATCTCTTGTTCCGGCAGGAAATACAAATCACAGAAGATAGTAACTTTACCGTTCGTATACCCCTCATCCGGAAATACCCATGAAAACAATTATCATTGAAGACGAAAAAGCAGCAATACGGAATCTGACTTCACTCCTCACCGAAGTCTGTCCGCAAATAGAAATGGTGACGGAACTCGACAGCATTGCCGGCACCATCGAATGGTTTGCCAGCCACCCTATGCCTGAATTGATATTTATGGATATCCATCTGGCGGACGGTTCGGCATTTGAGATATTCGAACACATCCACATCACATGTCCCATTATTTTCACGACTGCCTACGACGAATATGCTTTACGGGCCTTCAAAGTCAACAGTATCGATTATCTGCTGAAACCCATCGGACGAAAAGATGTAGAACAGGCACTGGAAAAGTTATCTCTCTTCAGTTCCAACACATCCGGACCCGCTGGCCTGGAAACAGACGAACTGTTGAAACTGATACGTTCATTAAAAAAACAAGAAAGCTATAAAACCCATTTCCTGATTCCAGTGAAAGGGGATAAACTACTCCCGGTTTCGGTCGATATGATCATGTTGTTCTATATCAAAGACTGCCAGGTGAAAGCTGTCCTGACAGATAATACGGAATACTCCTTTCCACAGACTCTTGATGAGTTGACGGAATGTCTGGATCCGGCACTCTTTTTCCGCGCAAACCGACAATACCTGCTTTCACGAGAAGCTATCAAAGATATAGACCTCTGGTTCAACAGCCGCCTCTCCATCAATCTACGCCATCCGGTTGCGGGGGAAAAGATTCTGGTGAGCAAGGCACGTGTAGCCGAGTTTAAAGAGTGGTTCTGTGTTAAATAATTAAGGAATAAAAAACAAATATTAATGCAAGCTTGCAGGATACTCCTGCAAGCCGTATCTTTGTAACCCTAATTCTAAATACTCAAATATGGCTTTCACCAACAACGTAATGATTGTACGCCACAAGTTGCTGGCAAAACTGGTAAATCTCTGGAAAGAGAACAAACTGACTAATGAAATTGACAGACTTCCCATTGAACTGAGCCCACGCCGTTCACGCCCGCTCGGACGCTGCTGCATCCACAAAGAGCGTGCAGTGTACAAATACAAGCTGTTCCCGTTGTTGGGCTTCGACATGACAGATGAAACAGATGAACTCACTCCGCTTTCAGAGTATGCCCGTCACGCCCTGGAGCGTAAAAACGAACAAAAAGAAAACATACTCTGTGTCATCGACGAGGCGTGTTCATCCTGTGTACAGGTCAATTACGAGATAACCAACCTCTGTCGTGGTTGTGTGGCTCGCAGTTGCTACATGAACTGTCCTAAAGACGCTATCCGCTTCCGGAAAAACGGACAGGCAAAGATCGACCATGACGCCTGTATCAGTTGTGGAAAATGCCATCAAAGTTGCCCGTACCACGCCATCGTATTCATTCCGGTACCTTGCGAAGAAGCCTGCCCTGTGAAAGCCATCAGCAAAGACGAAAACGGTATCGAACACATTGACGAAAACAAATGCATCTACTGTGGCAAATGCCTCAACGCTTGTCCTTTCGGGGCTATCTTCGAAATCTCACAAGCCTTTGATGTGCTCGAAGGTATCCGCCGCGGTGAAAAAATGGTTGCGATTCCCGCTCCTTCCATTCTCGGACAATTCAACACATCGATCGAGGCAGTATACGGTGCACTCCGCCAAATGGGATTTGCCGATGTGGTCGAAGTGGCTCAAGGAGCCATGGATACCGTAAGCCACGAAGCTGCCGAACTGAAAGAAAAGCTGGAAGAGGGACAACCATTCATGACAACCTCTTGCTGCCCATCCTACATCGAACTGGTAAACAAGCATATACCGGGAATGAAGCCTTATGTTTCTTCTACCGGATCACCGATGTATTATGCCGCCCGTATCGCCAAAGAACGCCATCCGGACGCAAAAATCGTATTCATCGGCCCATGCGTAGCCAAACGTAAAGAAGCCCGTCGCGACGAATGTGTAGACTATATACTCACTTTTGAGGAAATGGCTTCCATCTTCGAAGGATTGGATATCCAGCTTGAACAGACACAACCGTTCTCTGTACTCTACACTTCAGTGCGCGAAGCACACGGCTTCGCACAAGCCGGAGGCGTGATGGGAGCGATTCAGGCATATCTGGGCGAAGAGGCAAAGAGATTCTCTGCCATCCAGGTTTCAGACCTGAATAAGAAAAACATAGGTTTACTGCGTGCTGCTGCCAAAACAGGCAAAGCGCAAGGACAATTCATCGAAGTCATGGCTTGCGAAGGCGGATGTATCAGTGGCCCCAGCGCCCATAATGACGCTGTCGGCGGACGCCGGCAGTTGAACCAGGAACTGATAAAACGCCGCGAATCATATGAAGAGACTCATAGATAAATTAAAAGAGGAACACACCCTCACCAACGAAGAGTTTGCACACCTGCTATCGCATTATGATGACGAAACTCTGGCATACATCAACCTGCAGGCACGCGAAGTGGCAAACGCACACTTTGGAAAAGGGGTCTACATACGCGGACTCATTGAAATAAGTAATCACTGCCGGAACAATTGCAAATACTGTGGTATCCGGAAAGATAATTGGCAAGCCGACCGATACCGCCTCAGCAAAGAAATGATTCTGGATTGCTGCGAACACGGCTACAAGCTCGGCTTTCGCTCATTCGTTCTTCAGGGAGGAGAAGATCCGAAACGATCTGATTACGACATGGAGGAGATCATCGCGGAAATCCGCCGGTGCTATCCGGAGTGTGCCATTACATTATCCATCGGCGAGAAACCATCGAAAGCCTACGAACGCTATTTCATGAAAGGAGCCAACCGCTACCTGTTACGTCACGAAACAATCGACAGGGGACATTACTATTGTCTGCACCCTTACGAAATGTCCAACGAGAGGCGTATCAAATGCCTCCACGAGCTGAAACGAATCGGTTATCAGACAGGAACAGGTATCATGGTGGGCAGCCCTCTTCAAACTGTAGAATACTTGATAGAAGATATCCGCTTTATTGAAAGTTTTCATCCGGAAATGATTGGCATCGGCCCCTTCATTCCCCATCAGCGAACTCCATTTTGTGACGAAAAGCCGGGCAGCGTGGAACTGACCCTGTTACTGCTTTCCATCTTCAGGCTGATGCACCCCCAGGCGCTGATCCCTTCGACAACGGCATTGGCAAGCTTGGCACCGGATGGAAGAGTACGTGGCATCCTTGCCGGAGCCAATGTGGTCATGCCCAATCTGTCACCCATTATTGTGAGAAATAAATATGACCTGTACGACCAGAAAGTAGCTTTCGGTGCCGAAGCTGCCGAAGGACTTGCCTTGCTGGAAAAGCAACTGGCAGATGTCGGATATCACATCGACTACAGCAGGGGAGACTATAACGACTAATCAATAAATGATATGTATAAAGTAGATTCACCTGATGCCACCGACTTCATCGACCATCAGGAAATAATTGAAACTCTGGAGTATGCCTGTGCGCACCGAAATGACCGGAAACTGATTCGGGAACTGATAGAGAAAGCCCGCACTTGCAAAGGACTCACCCACCGGGAAGCTGCCATATTGCTGGAATGTGTTGAAGAGGACCTGACTGAAGAAATATTTCGTCTTGCCAAAGAAATCAAACAAAAATTCTACGGCAACCGCATCGTAATGTTTGCTCCGCTTTACCTATCCAATTATTGTGTCAACGGTTGTGTATATTGTCCGTATCATCTCAAAAACAAAACTATCGCCCGCAAAAAACTGACTCAGGAAGAAATACGCCGGGAAGTGATTGCCCTGCAAGATATGGGACACAAACGTCTGGCACTTGAAGCCGGCGAAGACCCGGTGCGTAACTCCATCGACTACATATTGGAATCTATCCGCACCATCTACAGCATTCATCATAAAAACGGAGCTATCCGCCGGGTGAACGTAAATATCGCCGCCACAACAGTAGAAAATTACCGCAAACTGAAGGAGGCGGGTATCGGCACCTATATCCTCTTTCAGGAGACATATCATAAAGAGAACTATGAACAGTTGCACCCCACAGGCCCCAAAAGCAACTATGCCTACCACACCGAAGCCATGGACCGTGCCATGCAAGGGGGAATTGACGATGTGGGAATGGGAGTCCTGTTCGGACTGAATACATATCGTTACGATTTTGTAGGCCTGCTGATGCACGCCGAACACCTGGAAGCTGTCTATGGTGTGGGACCACATACCATCAGCGTTCCACGTATCTGTTCGGCAGACGACATCGATGCCGGAGACTTCGAGAATGCTATTTCCGATGAAATCTTCCGGAAAATAGTAGCGGTCATTCGCATCAGCGTCCCCTATACCGGCATGATCATCTCTACACGCGAATCACAAAAAACCCGTGAAAAAGTACTCGATCTGGGCATTTCACAGATAAGCGGAGGCTCACGGACCAGCGTAGGTGGATATGCCGAAACGGAAACTCCGGAGGAAAATTCTGCGCAATTCGATGTCAGCGATACCCGTACACTGGACGAAGTAGTTAACTGGCTTCTGAAACTCGGATATATTCCCAGCTTCTGTACAGCCTGCTATCGTGCGGGACGCACAGGTGACCGGTTTATGTCACTTGTCAAATCGGGGCAAATAGCCAATTGCTGTTCACCCAATGCGCTGATGACCTTACAGGAGTATCTGGAAGATTATGCTTCGGAAGAAACGAAAGTCCGCGGAGCGGCCATGATAAAACAAGAAATGCAACACATCCCCAATCCCAAAATCCGGGAAAGGGCCTTGGAAAACCTGAAGCAAATAGCAGCGGGAGAAAGGGATTTCAGATTTTGAAAACAACTCCGCTCTCCAACCGCCTGCATATTGCCCTGTTTGGTAAGCGAAACAGTGGCAAGTCGTCATTGATCAATGCACTGACCAATCAAAATGCTGCTTTGGTATCGAATATCGCCGGTACCACTACCGACCCTGTATACCAACCGATGGAGATACACGGCATCGGCCCGTGTGTATTCATTGATACGGCCGGGTTCGATGACAACGGTGAACTGGGGTCCCTGCGTATCGAACGGACTGTGCAAGCAGTGGACAAAACCGACATTGCACTGATGGTTTGTTGTGATACGGAGTTATCCGAAGAGAAGCGATGGATAGAACTGCTGAAAGAAAAAGGCATCTCCTATCTACTGATACTGAACAAAGCCGATCTGTCAGAAAACCCGGAAGAAACAGCCAACGAACTGGAACGGCAGACAGGAGAACGTCCTCTGATTGTCAGCGCCAAAGAGAAAACAGGCATGGATTCTATCTGCAGGTCCATCCTCCAAAAACTACCGGAACTGGGCGGACAGCCGGATATTGTGGGCGATCTGGTTAACAAAGGCGATGTAGTTCTACTCGTCATGCCACAAGATATTCAAGCTCCCAAAGGACGGCTCATCCTGCCACAGGTACAGACGCTACGCGAATTGCTCGACAAGAAGTGCATTACCCTGAGTTGCACTACCGACCAGTTAGACAGTGCCCTGAATGTTTTGTCAGCCCCTCCTGCACTGATCATCACCGATTCACAAATCTTTAGGACCGTATACGAGAAAAAACCACTACAAAGCCGGCTGACCTCCTTTTCGGTATTATTCGCCCGATACAAGGGAGACATTGACTACTATACCGAAGGAGCGTATATCATAGACCAACTGACGGAAAACTCCCGTGTCCTGATAGCCGAAGCCTGTACCCATGCTCCCCTGTCCGAAGACATCGGCAGAGTGAAACTTCCGCGAATGTTGCGCAAACGGATCGGAGAGCAACTGCATATCGATATTGTTTCCGGAAATGATTTCCCTAAGGACCTGAATTGCTACGACCTGATTATCCATTGTGGAGCATGTATGTTCAACCGCAAACATGTTCTGAACCGGATAGCCAAAGCTAAAACGCAAGGTGTCCCGATGACTAACTATGGGATAGTTATCGCATATATCAATGGTATTTTAGAACAGATAGATAAATAGGCTATCCCCAATACCCTAATAGTATTAGCTCAGAAAAAAGGTTATTGCAATGTTACAGATGCAAAAGTGCAATCAAACCATAACCTGAAACAACAGGGAATTTATCCAAGGAGTCTGATATATTAAGAATATTATTTTATCTTATATATGATAAAAATCGGGTTTTCATTCGTGTTTCTCTTTTGCAATTCTTGTGGTATAGTAATTTTTGTTTGTTCTTCAAACGTCTCTATCTCGTAAGGTGTCACAACCTGCACCAGATTATTTCCTAAAGAACGCCCCCATACCGGAAACTGGTTATACCCCTTACTACCTACCATGCCTAACTGCATATTGATATCAGCCAAGTTGTAAGCACTTGTCTCAGGAATATCACACTGTTCCACAACTGTTTCTCCACTGTGTTTATCCACCGAAGCCACAT
The DNA here is from genome assembly GCF_019633785.1 of Bacteroides sp. FSHCM14E1. NCBI lineage: Bacteria > Pseudomonadati > Bacteroidota > Bacteroidia > Bacteroidales > Bacteroidaceae > Bacteroides > Bacteroides sp. FSHCM14E1. The sequence continues at coordinate 35,710 of NZ_JADKYL010000019.1, read as the reverse complement.
AATACTTCTCATTCAGCATCATGCGTAAATAAAAACGACGAGGTGTCTCAAAAATATCGTTTACGAAAATATCACCGTTAGCAGGGAATTTTTTAATATCTCGAATATTGAGTCCACGAATAACCTCTTCATCCGAATTGCCTAATCCGGCCACTAAAACAGGCTGTATGGTGTCTGCCGACAAACGAAAAACAGTATCGTTACTGGCTGTTTTAAACAAGACTGAAGACTGCTTTCCACTTGAAGGTGAACCCATTACTCCAAATGTAAAACCTGAATCTTCTCGAGGCACCAACGGCGAATAGAAATCATTCTTGGTGATTATCGCCTCGCCATCCTCTTGAAATATACCAATACCAAAACTGCCACCCTGGAAAGGCATAAGAGGCATGGCGATGGCGCCAATGCGCTTACTACCGAGGTGATGAGCATAGATGATGGGAGAATTTATAGGTAGGTCTTCCACAAACGTACCTTCCAATGTATATACGCCAACCTTATTGCCGATGACGTAGAAACGGTTATCAGTCTCATCAGCCTGTATAAAACCTATCATACCATTAAAGTCATCGGGACCTTGACCTTGGCGAAGAAATGTACGCAAGAAGTGTCCTTGGCGATCGAACAGTACGATACGAGCTTCCTTGCCCACCAATACATAAATATATTTGCTTGTGATGGCAAAATCGACTACACCGTCTATCAATGAAGCATTGTCACTGGTCATTTCTAAAGGGATATATTCGACTGACTCTATCTCATCAGCAATAGACAAAGTTGCCGGCGAATGAAGTGCTTCACGAACGGAAGCGGTTAATAGACCCGTTTGGTTGACTTGATTTAAATTACAAGATGCCAAAACAAATACGCTAATGGCAACCATGAAAAAAGATTTTGTGTTCATCATGTTTTAAAGTTATGTTTTGGTCAAAGATACAAAACATTTATTATATTACCATTTTTCCCCCGAATATTTTTCTATGAACCGAAAAGATATGTTCAAGAAAACATCTCTGTAATTTTGAAATCAGACAGCATAGAGTAATAAATTGTGAATGTTATAATTGGATCTTATAACATTCACAATCTATCTACCTAATCTTCAGTGGAAATTCCTGTTTCAGTATTGAAACTCTTCCCCTTTGACATACACCCGATAATCCTTTATCATACCAGGGTATCCTTTTTCCGCACGGGGCAGATAGCGGAAACCGGTTACAGTATAGTCACCTCCCAAATCAATAACCAACTGATGCGGATAAGCATCACGGGCAACAGTCATCCAATAAGTAGATTCCTGAAGATCGAACACTTTATCTCCCGTACAGTTACCACTACGTGTCTCTTCGCTATCGGCATAACGTATCCGCCACTTTTCACGCGAAATCGGTTTGCCGTCTGCTCCCAACACATCGAGTTCGGCAATGGCTGCAATCTTCTTTCCGTCTTGGGCCGAAAGAGCTTCGAGGCAGAAGAAGCGTCCGGTATACTGACGATCCAAACGGATCTCCTGCCATCCGTTACCCGGAGTAAACGTACCTGTAGCAACAGGAATTTCCTGCTTCAGATTCAGTTGTTCACCTTTCTTTCGATGGGTAGAAGCACCTTCATTACGCAACCAATCCAGTATGGGTTTCTTCAGACCGCGAACAGAGGCTTTCTCAGGTCCCTTCAGATCGAGGACAATTATTTCATTTTCTCCCTCTTTCAGCCAACAACCGGGCATAAAAAGTGTTTGTTGCGGACCGATCTCCCAAAAACGTCCGATAGCAATACCATTGACCCATACCATACCTTTCCCCCAGGTACTCATGTCAAGGAACGTATCGCCGGCTTTATCCAAATGGAAAGTGGCCTTATAATAAGCAGGCATTGTCTGGGCCGTTCCACTTTTATATTTTTTGTCTTGCACAAATGAGTAATCGACCGGGAAATTGTAAACTGTCCAGTTCTTCAACTCCGTGGTTTGCTTATCACAGACAAGTTCTACTTTCTCAGTGATACCTTTACGGTCATGGATGGATTCATCGAAGTTAACACGCCCCATAGCTTCTACCAGAATATCGATGCAGGTCCCTTTCTTCAAAGCCGGCAGCTGCAAAGTGAATTCACCACGACGGCGATCGAGGCGAGCCAATAGTTTACCATCCGCAAAAACCTGTGCCCAATCGTGTACTTCTGTAATCTTCATCGTCGTACCGGCATCTACAGGCTGCTGTAAAACAGTCCGATACAAAATAGTTCCCCATCCCTGATCGAAAGCTTCCATCGGTTGTATATCCGTGCTCTGTTTCGCTTCCGGCAGATTGGCAAAGAGGGGAGCCACCCGCGTAAACTTCACCTCGGGTATCTCTATGACCGGAAAAGCTACGGGAACAGCCGGTAACTGTTCACCTGCAGGCAGATAGTTTTCCAGCAGATCACGCAGTTGGAAATATTTATCTGTAGCCCATCCCGGTTCACTGATGGGAGCGTCATAATCATACGAACTGCACATAGCAGAATAAGCAGGGTTGTTGGCACCTCCCCAATGGCCGAAAGTAGTACCCCCATGTGTCATATAAAGACTGAAAGAGATATTGCGGTCGAGCATATCCTTTATGCCCTGTACCATACTCTTGGCGGGACGAGTCTCGTGTTTGCGCCCCCAATGATCAAACCACCCACTCCAAAACTCGCTGCACATCAACGGTGTGTCCGGACGAGCCTCCTTAAGACGTTTGAATTGTTGCTCAATGTTGGCTCCCGTACCAAAGTTGATAGTCCAAAGCAGATCGTCCAGACCATTCCGGTCGAAAGTACTGCTCCAATCACATTGGAAAAGGGGAACCTCAGTAAACCCGGCACTTTTCACGATGTCACGAATCGCCGAGACATAAGGTTTATCAACAGCATAGGCACCGTATTCATTTTCTACCTGTACCATAATGATATTCCCTCCCCGGGTAATTTGCAAAGGTGCGAGCTGCTTGCCAACTTCCTTCATAAAAATAGCTGTACGTTCCATGAAGTAAGGATCGAGTGTACGGAGAACGATATCTTTCTTCTTCAATAGCCACCAGGGAAGTCCGCCCATTTCCCATTCGGCGCAGACATAAGGACCTGGACGGACAATAACGTACATTCCGTGCTTCTGTGCCAAACGGCAGAAAGCTGCTATATCATTTTGTCCGGTAAAGTCAAATTTACCCTCAGTCTGCTCGTGAATGTTCCAAAACACATAAAGACAAATAGTATTCATGCCCAATGCCTTACACATCTCGATGCGATGTTCCCAGTAAGGTGCCGGAATACGGGTATAATGCAACTCGGCAGCCTTTACGGTGAAAGGCTTGCCATTTAAAAGAAAGGTATTCTTCCCGATCGTAAAGTTCTGCGCCGCGACAGGCAACGAAAAAATCAGTACGAGAAGTAAAATCAGTTTTTTCATGTTATTATTGTATTGTTCTTGGGTTTTATTGAATTATTATTATTTAAGCCTCATCTTTATTTTTCCGAAGCAAGGCAGCGCTTCAAGGGTTTTGCAAAAATTCCCCCATGCTATTTCGGGATAATCCCAGCAATTGTTGACATACAGGATTAGTTGGTCATCCGGTTGTTTATTGATCCGGCATGCCACCGAAGCATCTGTAGACAAAACCGAAAGCTGATGGATAGAAGGGGAAGCTGTCGAAAGAGTATAATAATAGATGTTTTCTTTCATCCCCTTAGCGGTTTGAGTCAACGGGTAGCGGCAATTGGCTCCTGCATCTGCCCAATAATAATAGTTGTGTGTATCGTCTCCCCAAGGTTGAAGGGGTTCTTTACCGTAAGCAGCCTGCTTCGAAATGTATAAAGCAGTCTTTCCTTCATTTCCAGCAAAAGCTTTTTCCGGATAATAGTTCCAATACCCTTTACGTTTCCAGTCCAACTGCTGTATGGCATCTGCCAGATGGAAAGACAAACCTGTTTCACGCAGAAATCCGTTGGGAGCTCCATCTGTCAGGTAATCCACCTCCAACTGTCCATCGGGAGTTATTTTTATCGAAAAATCAACAGTTACCTCCTTATAATTTCCGGCAAGGTCGATATATACATCTCCGTTTGTTTCCTGCCGGTAACTGAATGCACTTTTCTTCCAGTCCTCTTCCAAAATCATAAACCGCGTAGCTGCTTTGCGTACTTCCGCTCCTGTCAAATGATTCAGGTTAATATACAAGTTCAGGAAAGGTCCTTTTTCTATCAGTACCCGGTCACCGGCTTTGGCTTGTGTAATCAACCCTGTCTCTTTACTGAACGGTATTTCAAAACCTTCCCCACGAATGATCACCCAATCACCGGTTTCTTCCACCGATAGCTTATTTCCGTCAAGCACAGGTGGAAAAACAATCTTCTCCGTTCCGAGTATCGGACGGTAAGTGTCGATCAGGCTTCCATCGGCCGTCCAAAATTCAATCAACAGATGCTCACCTTCTTCCCACCGGTCAGCGGGGATCACTATGCTCCCTTTCTGATGGGGCGGAATGGCCGGAAGTGCAAGATTCTTCTTCACCCCCCGATAAGTATAACTCATCTGAAGTTCGTTCAGGCTCGTATGATCAAAGCGATTATAAACCGGAAGCACCAAACGCTGTCCGGAAGTGAAGTTACGAATATCATCAACTAACAGACGCACCGGCGAATACGCTTTCTTCGTAGCCCAAAATTCCGGTTTCTGACGTCTCCATACATCTACGATTCCCCACTCACCATAACCTACACAATTACCTTGATAGCCTTCGGGCTTGGCTGTGTGGGCAAACTCTTTCCAGAACGAAATACCGGCCTTGGGCACAGGCAAAGCAAAAGTTTCATCTACATATCCCCAAATAGCTCCTCCCAATCCTCCAGGCGCATCAAACAGTCCACTCCACATCATGTCAAGTGATTTTCCCCAGAACTCACGGATATTCGGGTCAGTCTGCAAAGTAGAATAAGTATAACAGGCCGGATGTGCCCATTCGTCAAAAAGAGCAGGAATCCCATGTCCCTGAAAGTGGCGGGTATTCATTCCCCATTGCGAAAGGTTACCGTTCACATCCTGATAGTGCATACTGAGTATATCATAAATTTTCTCCTTTGTGTCTACCGATCCCGGATAACTGAAAATAACGGGACGAGTCGTGTCTGTTGCCTTCACCCAGTCCCAACAAAGCTGAAAGTTAGTACCATACACACTCTCATTACCGATACTCCAAAACAAAATAGACGGATGAGAGCGGAAACTCTTCACCATCTCCTGACACTGTCCCAGATAACGGTCAGTATATTCGGGATTGCTTTGTGTTTTACCGGGAGCATAGTTTTTCTGCCGATAAGTATCTACAAAACAGACAGCAGTCTCACTCTCTACATACACCCCATAACGGTCACAGTATTCCAGGAATCTTTCAGAAGGAGGATAGTGCGACGTACGTACAAAGTTCATGTTCGCCTCTTTGAACAGAAGTACATCAAGGCTGTCCAATTCAGCGGTAGTGGTTCGTCCCAGAGTGGGATGAATATCATGCCGGCAGGCTCCGCGCAATTTCACAGGCTGTCCGTTCACCAACATACGATTACCTGCTATTTTAACTTCACGAAATCCCACTTTACGGATAAAACAGCTGATTTCTTTCCGATCCTGCAGAAGTACAACAGTCAGGGTATATAAATTCGGATGTTCAGCATCCCACTTCAACGGACGTGAAACAGGCAGCGACCAGACCTGTTCTTCTGCTCCTGCCTTCAACGGAAAACAATCCTGAGGAAGTTGTACAGGTTTTCCGTCAGGGGCTGTCAGCTGCAACCGGACTTCAGCAGGTTCATTTCCGGCAGATGTACAGGCAAAACGAAGGACAGCATCCCGGTACAATGAGTCCAAATGAGTCTCTACACTAATATCGTAAAGATGGGTAACAGGTAACGTGAACAAAGTCACATCCCGAAGAATCCCTCCAACAGGGTGATGTGCATATCCCGAAGCATAAGAGATTTCATCCAGCCGGTCGGTCACTTCCAACTGTATTTCATTTTTCTTCCCTGGACGGGCCTGTGCTGTTATATCGGTTTCCCAACGAGTAAATCCACCGTGATGTTCGCGCACCAACTGCCCATTGACACTTAATTTAGCATGGCTGTAAACTCCGTCAAAACGGAGAATAATACGTTTTCCAGCATAATCGGCAGGAATAGTAAACGATTTCCGGTAGAAAAAAGGCTTGTCGTGTTCTATGGCATATCCTTGCATAGCTGCCTCACCGGGAACTTTAATTGTAGTCCATTTGCTTTGGGGTGAATATTTAAATTGCCAGGTTCCATTTAGCAGTATCACAGGCTGTCGAACTCCTTCCTGTTCCACAGGGATAGTATAAGCAGGATACGAAGAAGAGGTAAAAGGTGCAGCGGTAGCCGACGTAGCAGAAAACAAGAAAAATAGACCAACCACTATAGTAAACAAAGAAAGTCTCAATTTCATGATATACGATATAAGAGGGTTAATTGAAGGTACAAAGGAACAAGAAATATCATTTACAAAAAATAGACTTTATTTCTTAAAAGATGGACAATCTTATGATTTTTAAAAGATTACTCCATTATAACTCATAAAAAAGGCTGCATCGTTGTCAATGCAGCCCTTTTATTATTTTTTAGAATCTTTACTTAGCCAATTCATTGATTACATCCATAATCTTCTGTCCTATTTCCTCAGCAGCCTCCATAGTCGATGCTTCACTGTATACACGGATAATGGCTTCGGTATTGCTCTTACGCAAGTGTACCCACTTGTCTGCAAAGTCAATCTTCACACCGTCGATATCATTGATTTCTTCGTTCTTATAGATTTCCTTTACCTTAGCAAGGATAGCATCTACATCTATTTCCGGAGTCAGATCTACACGATTCTTAGCAATGAAATAAGGAGGATAAGTTGCACGCAACTCGCTCACCTTCTTGCCTTCGTGAGCCAAATGGCTAAGGAATAATGCGATACCTACCAAAGCGTCACGTCCGTAATGGCTGGCAGGATAAATCACTCCACCATTACCTTCACCTCCGATCACCGCATTGGTTGCCTTCATCTTGGTCACTACATTCACTTCACCTACTGCAGAAGCATTGTACTCCATACCATATTTACGGGTCACATCGCGCAAAGCACGTGTAGAGCTCAAATTAGATACCGTATTACCCGGAGTATGTTTCAGTACATAGTCGGCCACTGTGACCAATGTATATTCTTCACCATACATCACACCGTTCTCGCAGATCATGGCCAGACGGTCTACGTCAGGGTCAACAACAAATGCGACATCTGCTTTTCCCCCCTTCATCAGGTTCATGATATCACCCAGATTCTTTTCCAGAGGTTCGGGATTGTGGGCAAAATTACCGGTCGGTTCGCAATAGAGTTTTTCTACGTGTTTCACTCCCAGACGTTCCAACAGTTCAGGCAGAATAATACCCCCTACGGAGTTTACGCAATCGATGGCTACAGTGAAGTTAGCTTTCTTGATAGCTTCTACATCTACCAGGTCAAGCGCCAATACACTGTCGATATGTTTTTTGTTATAAGTAAGATCTTTGCGATAAGAACCCAGATGATCAACATCTGCATAATCGAATTCTTCAGCCGCAGCAATGCGAAGCACTTCTTGTCCTTCGGCTGCATTCAGAAATTCGCCGTGTTCGTTCAGTAATTTCAGTGCATTCCACTGCTTGGGGTTGTGTGATGCAGTCAGGATGATCCCTCCGCAAGCCCCTTCCATTGTCACAGCTAATTCTGTTGTCGGGGTAGAAGCAAGGTCGATATCAACCACGTCCCAGCCCATACCCATCAAGGTACCGACTACAACGTTCTTCACCATCTCACCCGAGATGCGGGCATCGCGGCCCACTACTATCTTGTTACTGTTCGATTTGCATGTCTTGCGAATCAAAGTGGCATAAGCCGACGTGAATTTTACAATGTCAAGCGGATTCAGTCCCTCGCCTGCGCCTCCGCCAATGGTTCCACGGATACCAGAGATAGATTTGATTAGAGTCATAGGTTGTTGTTTTAGAAAATTGGTTATTTAGTAGTTTTAGTTCAATGCTTTCTGGAATTTACGAATATCGTAGAAATAGGGGTTTACATATTGGTTAGCACTCTGATGCCCCATCTTTGAAGGTACAATCATTCTCACATGGGCATAGTTGGTAACATATTTCAAAGCAAGTAGCCATCCGGGAGGAACATCCGTCGTACCATATTTGGCATACATCGACCCCTCTGTAAATACACCGGCTACTGAAGTTCCATTATCTACGTAACGGAATACATCCGGATAAGTATAGTAGTTCGGATAGTTCTCAAAACCGGGAAGCACTACATTGAAGCAAGTAGTATCATTGGCCTTAATATCATGCTCCACGAAGCGTACGGCTACAATATTATTATTTTTGATAGAATCGTTCTCCGGTTTGTCGGTAACAATACCTTTATCCACAATCTGCATATAGACTCCGTTTGAGAAAGCTACATATTCATTCTTGGTCGTATCCGTCTTATATCCGTTTGCTTCAAAGTCACTCTCAGAAATAGTACGGATATCGTGCTTTTTAATAAAAGCGTTTACCGCATCTTTCTCTTCATCCAGCATTTCTGCATAAGTCTTCGAATTGTCGCAAGCCTGGAACATATATCCGAAGGCTAACAAGGAAAAAAATAACAATAGAAGTTTTTTCATTTCTGTATCTTATGTATATTCCGTACAAATGTATTTTAAATTAGTCGAATCTTTAGATTTAAAAGCAGAAAGTTCAAGTCTTTTAACCTTTGACTTTCAACTTTTAACGGAAGAGCAAGGAGCCATGGGCTATAAGTCAAAAGTAACAAGAAGTTATACACTTGTCATTCCTTATTCATAAATTGTAACCGACAACCCGCAGCCTCATTGTTTCAGAAGCGGCTTATATTTCTCCAATGCCTGTTCAAACACTTTCACAGCCTCTTCCATCGTACCGTAAAACTCTCCGCCTGACGCATTGAGATGCCCACCACCATTGAAAAACTCGGCAGCTAACTGGTTGCAAGGAAACTTACCTACGGAACGAAGTGAAATTTTAATCATTTTCTTTTCCGTATCCTCACGGAGGAAACAAGAGAAACAGACATTCTTAATCGAAAGCGGGATGTTTACAAACCCTTCGCTATCGCCTTTGATATAATCAAATTTTCCCTGTTCATCTTTGGTCAGCGATATAAGCGCAGAATTATAATCTTTATACACCCGCATATTCGATAATACATATCCCATCAAACGCAAACGGCTTTCGGAATAAGTATTGTAGACTTTCCGGTAGATATCATCTTTATCGATTCCTTTTGAAAGCAGTTCGCTGATAATGAAATAAATCTCACGATTATTAGAGTTATAAGTGAATCCTCCGGTATCTGTCATCATACCGGTATAAATACATTCAGCCCCCTCTTTGGAAATGTCACTGAAATATCCCATCCGGCAAATCAGGCGAAACACCAATTCGGAAGTAGAAGAAATTTCAGGATGTGAAACAGTGATCCGACAAAAGTCTTCGGGATGAAGATGATGATCTATCATTATTTTACGTCCCGGTGAGGAAGCTACTATATCAGCCATCTCGTCAATGCGCTTCAATGCATTAAAATCAAGACAGCAGATGACGTCTGCTTCCATAATCAACTTATCGGCAAACTCTTTATAACGGTCATACAGCAAAATATCCTTGCTACCCGGCATCCATCTCAGGAAATCGGGGAAAGCATTAGGGACAATTACATTTACAATTTTATCTTGAGAATCCAGAAAATGATACAATCCCAACGATGAGCCAATGGCATCTCCGTCAGGCGACACATGGGATACGATTACTATTTTGTCGGCCCGTTCAAACCATTTAGTAAAATGATCAATATGGGTTTGAGCAATTACTTTAGTCAGCATAACTTGTTTGTATAAATATGAGTTGGCAAAAATACGATAAATCTTTGTACTTAGAGCAAAAACCTCACAGAACCTTCGTCGGAAAGGGAGATAAAATGCAATCCCAACCGACGGCATTCTTCACTAAACACTCCCTTATAATAAGCGGACAGAGAAGAATCCAGAATAACCTCCCGGCAATGAAACAGTTGGGCCAATGACTCCAATCGTCCTGTATAGCCCTTACACAAATACAAATAATCTATGTTTAACGGTTCAGCGGCAGTTTTGTTTCGCCAACGGTTATCACTGACCATACAAATACGTTTATTACCGAACAGAAGCAGGTGGTCCTGCATCCAGAAGCCGGAAGAGCGATAGTCTTTTGTTATGGGTATCGGGGTATTCAGGTGTAACCGATTCCAATAGCCGGTTACCGCACGCGAAAGCCGTCTTTCATCCGGAATGCTATCTGCATAGGCAAGCCAGGATTTACCTTGAGACTCAATGCAATGTACAACCGGACATCCCCGGACATTATAGAAAACAATGCTCTGCACCGGTCGGTCAGCCATCCTCCATGCCCAATGAAGACTACCTGTAACCAACAGGCAAACACCTACAAGGTACAAACTTTTCGCACTACGAACCATCATATGACGCATACAGGCCAACAAAGCCAGATAAAAGGCAAGAACTTCCGCCGGATAAATCCAAACATTATCGATAGATGCCAACGGTAGATGCTCTACCCAACGAACCGCAGCATTCAGTAAATCGATAAGAAACTTCACCGCCACAGCACACCAGGTATAAAGCTGAGAAAAAGGGCTGACCACCAGCAGAATAACCGCTGAATACATAATCACCGACACAAGTGGAATTACCAACAGATTAGTCAATAAGAAATGGGTGGAAAATCTGGAAAAATACAACAATACCAAAGGGGCTGTACCTATCTGCGCAGCAAGCGAAACACACATTAATGCCCAGACTTTTTTTAATACTCCATTACCAATCGGAAGCAACCTGAACAACCGGGGATATATCAGTAGAATGGCAGTAACAGCCGAAAAAGAGAGTTGAAATCCAACATCAAACAGCCAGAAAGGATGAACCGCCAGCATAATAAATGCAGTCAGCGCAAGCGTATTAAGTGAAATACCCGTACGCCCGGATAAGACCGACAAAGCCAACAATGAAAACATAATAACCGAACGAACCACAGAAGGGGACAGCCCTGTAATGAAAGCAAATCCCCACAATGCAGTAATTATCACTATCGCACGAAATAGCCTCACCCCCCAAACATTCCCCGGCAACCACTTCAGAAGTAAAAGAAGCAGCATATATAAAAATCCGATATGAAGTCCGGAAAGTGCCAGTACATGACTGGCCCCTGACACGGAATAAGTCTCCCTAATATCTTCACCTAATTCCTCTTTGTAGCCAACAGTAAGCGCGGCAAGTACGGCAAACTCATCCGGTTCGAACTTCAAAGCACGATATTTATCCAGAATCCGGTCCCGGCAGTCCAATGCAATCTGCCGAAAGGAACGGGACATCCTGTGTCCGATTATCTGCCATTTTCCCTCTGCAACAAAAGCAACTCCTCCAATCCCTCTGTAACGTAAATAACGGGCATAATCAAATTCATCGGGATTACCATTATTGGAAGGTGGAGATACGCGCGCCATCAATACTAATTCGTCCCCATTATGTAAACTTCCGGCGAGTGAATCTTTCGAAATGTAAAGCAATACTTTCCGATTCACCGGTACGACTCCCACTGAATCTTGTTTTTCTGTCAGAAATGCCGGACAGAGAAAAGTATGTTCCTTCTCGTCGGGCCAATCAGTCAGGATAGCCCGATAAACGCATTCTTGTTTTGGGAAAGCATATATAGTTTGTTGTAAAACCTGATTCATGCCGCCGGTTCCGGCCCCAAAAACAAGTAGATAGGCAACACTGCCGAATATCCACCGAAACGAATAGCGACGTGAAAAATAGACTGCCAGCAGCAGAAAAAACAATCCGGCAGAAACTCCCACCAACACGGTATCCGGAACATACACCTCCTTGAAAAACAAATAATTACCAACAAGAAAGCCTGCTATCAGAGGTAATAGCAGGCGTAAAAATGGATATCGATGTAAATACCGGAAGCTCACAAGCCGGCCTTACAGCCCTTTCATGGCATGAATCGTCTCTTCCGGATTCTCAGCAGCAAAAATGGCATTTCCTGCTACCAACGCATCCGCCCCGGCAGCCACCAGACGGGCACCTGTTTCCAGATTCACTCCACCATCTACCTCGATCAGCGCTTTCGATCCGGTACGCTCAATCAGTTCACGAAGTTCACGTACTTTCTCTACCGAGTGCTCAATAAACTTTTGTCCTCCGAAACCGGGATTCACACTCATGATCAACACCATGTATACATCCCGGATAATGTCCTGCAACAAAGCTACCGGAGTGGCCGGATTTATGGTAACAGCAGGCTGCATACCGGCCTCACGGATTTGTTGCACCACCCGATGAAGGTGTGGACATGCTTCGTAATGTACATTCATAATATGCGCCCCCAATGCCTTTACTTCAGGAATAAACTTCTCAGGATTGACTATCATTAAATGTACATCCAACGGTTTCTGAGTCAACTTAGCAACATACTTCAGCACCGGAAAGCCAAAGGATATATTCGGAACAAATACTCCGTCCATAATGTCAATGTGCACCCAGTCGGCTTCACTACGGTTAATCATCTCAAGATCCTTTGCCAGATATGCAAAATCTGCCGAAAGGATAGAAGGGGATATAATAGGTTTCATTTCATCAATATTTTAATAATAGCACAAAATTAACAAAAAAACATCAGAGCTCCCTCTTCTATAACAGTTTATTTGGCAGAAATTCTTTCCTTCTATTCCAATTCCACAATTGCAAATGACAGACTCTGCTTTCCAGTACGTTGCCTTTACACTATCAAAGCATAAGATAGAGAGCCTCACCGTCAATTATTCCGCCTTCATCCTAAATGCCTCAGTCAGATGAAACCCACGCAAAAGTTCATCTGTCTTCAGCCTCTTTTTACCCGGCAACTGTAAAGAAAGGATATTTACAAACCCATCCGACACGGCTACTTTCAGGAAGTGCTTTCCATCTGTAATAATGCTCCCCGGAGTCAGTGCATGTACTTTCTCTTCTTTCTCACTCTCAAAGATTTTCACTACAACCGCTTCACCTTCCGGATTAAGTAATTCACTCCACGCAGCAGGATAAGGAGAAAGCCCGCGGATAAAATCATAAACCCGTTTCACCGGCTGATTCCAATTAATCCTACAGGTTTCTTTGAAGATTTTCGGAGCCGGACGAAGCTCACCGACCACTGCCATTTCTTCCTGGGGAATTGCCTTTACATTTCCCTCCAGAATAGCATCTACCGTTTCTATCACCAGCCGTCCGCCCAACTGCATCAATTTGTCATGCACCACTTCCACATTGTCCGTATCAGCAATAGGAACGCGCACCTGCTGGATCACCTCACCTGTATCGATTTCATGTTTCAGGAAAAAAGTAGTAATCCCCGTCTCCGTATCTCCATTGATAACCGCCCAATTGATAGGAGCTGCCCCACGGTACTGCGGAAGCAAAGAAGCATGAAGATTGAAAGTTCCAAAACGAGGCATGTTCCATACCACTTCCGGCAACATCCGAAAAGCCACAACAATCTGCAGATCGGCCTTCCATTCGCGAAGTGCCTGAACAAATTCTGCATCTTTCAGTTTCTCCGGCTGTAATAAAGGCAACTGATGATCCAGCGCATATTGCTTTACCGGAGAATATTGGATTTTGTGTCCACGGCCGGCAGGTTTATCAGGCATTGTAATCACCCCGACTACATTATAGCCGCCTTCCACCAGACAGCGCAGGGCCTCCACTGCAAAATCAGGAGTCCCCATATATACGATTCTTAAATCTTCTTTTTTCATATTTAAAAAGCTATGAGTTATAAGTTTCCGGAAATTGTAACCCGTCAATCTTCCGAGAAATGCACCAATACCTGGCGATACGAATTAAATATTTTAGATTTTGAAACAAATCCCAGATACTTTCCTTCTTCGTTGACTACCGGCAAGTTCCACGCTTTTGTATCGTCAAACGTCTGCATCACCTGTTCCATACTGTCGGTATCATACAAACGGGCAGGAACGGAAGTCATCAATTTACTAACGGTAAAACGATGATAAAGTTCCTGACGGAACATGATGTTCCGGATATCATCCAGCAGCACGACGCCTAATAGAATTCCATCCTTGTCTGTCACAGGAAACATATTACGATGGGAGGTCGAAATAGCCTTTACCAATTCACCCAAATCCATTTCTGGACGTACACAGACAAAGTCTGTTTCGACTACATTTTCCACTTTCATCAATGTCAGTACAGCCTTATCCTTATGATGGGTCAGCAACTGTCCTTTCTTGGCCAGACGCATGGAATAAATACTGTGGGGTTCGAACACAATGATTGTCAGATAAGAACTGACCGAAACAATCATCAAAGGCAGAAAAAGGTCATATCCACCGGTCAGTTCAGCAATCAGAAACACACCGGTCAACGGGGCATGCATGACCCCACTCATGACTCCTGCCATTCCCATTAGAGCAAAGTTCTTTTCCGGTAAAGTGGAAGTAAAATCAAAATCATTGCTAAAGTGGGAGAAAACAAAACCGGCAATACATCCCAAATACAACGAAGGAGCAAAAATACCACCGCATCCGCCTCCACCGTTAGTCGCACTCGATGCAAATACCTTCAACAGGATAATCAATACCAGATAAACCAACAGCAGATTGCCATATCCATAGAACAAGGAGTTATTCAATACCGTATCCCAATCGGCATTACTCGTACCGTTCAGCAATAATTCAATCGTATCGTAACCTTCACCGTAAAGAGGCGGAAAAAGAAAGATGAGTACACTCAACATCACACCACCCAATGCCAACTTCTTATACGGATTGGACAGTTTACCAAATACCCCTTCTACAGAACTCATGGCACGTGTGAAATAGAGTGATACCAATCCGCAAAAGATACCTAAAAGAATCACATAAGGAATACGTTCCAACTCAAAAGGCTGATCCAAATGAAATTTAAACATAGCCTCTTGCCCGGTTGTAATATACGAAACAGTAGCAGCCGTAACAGCCGAGATTAACAACGGCAACAAGGATGACATGGTAAGATCAATCATCAATACTTCCAAAGTGAATACCAATCCCGCTATCGGCGCTTTGAAAATACCTCCAATGGCACCGGCAGCACCACATCCCACCAGCAACATCAACGTACGGTGTTCCATCTTGAACATACTTCCCAGATTCGATCCGATAGCCGATCCGGTAAGTACAATAGGGGCCTCGGCTCCTACCGATCCGCCGAAGCCGATGGTAATGGCACTGGCAATGGTCGACGACCAGATATTATGGCGTTTGATACGTCCTTGACGACGTGAAATTGCATAAAGGATCTTCGTAACCCCATGACTGATATCATCCTTTACGATATTGCGCACAAACCATCCGGCAAGGAAAATACCGACTACCGGATAGACCAGATAAAGGTAGTTGGCCTCTGTCGTATTAAAATTATCTGTGAGAAAGTTCTGTATCGTATGAATGAAGAACTTCAGGATCAATGCAGCAATAGCTGTAAAAATACCTACCAGAAAACTTAAAATGAGAATAAACTGCTTTTCTTTAATCTTATTCTCGCGCCAAATAATAAAGCGCTGTAATAAACTTATCTTTTCTTTTTCCATTATTCGCGAATAATCTTAATCACTCCACCTTTATCCAGTTTAATGATACTCGATGGTTTAGGACGACTCATATCATCCTGCCGGAAATTGACAATGTAGTCTACCGACGATTTTATTTCTTCGCTGATTTCATTGAAATTGGCAGCTCCCGGCTGTCCACTGATATTGGCAGATGTCGAAACAATAGCCTTACGAAACTGCTGGCACAAACGACGGGAGAATGCTTCGTTCGTCACCCGGATGCCTACGCTACCGTCTTCGGCAAGCAGATTTGAAGCTAAATTACGAGCACCGGAATAAATGATAGTCAATGGTTTATCGGCAACTTCCATCAAATCCCAAGCAATCGAAGGGACATCCTGCACATAAAATTCGACCTTCACCGGCGAATCCACCAATACCAACATCGCCTTGCTGTCAGCACGTTGTTTTATCTCATACACCCGGCGCACAGCGTCTTCATTGGTAGCATCGCAGCCAATTCCCCAAACCGTATCGGTGGGATAGAGAATCACCCCGCCTTCGCTCATCACTTGACAAGCTTTTTTAATGTCTTCTATCATTTCTTGATCTATTTCTTGTGAGAATAACGTGCAAAAATACTAATTTTGCCCAATAATAACAAAGGTTAAGAGAAAACAAATGGAAGAAATCGAATTTCATCACAGTTTACCTATACAACTACGATTCAATGACGTAGACAAGTTCGGACACGTCAACAACACCGTCTATTTTTCATTCTACGACCTCGGCAAAACAGAATACTTTGCCTCGGTTTGTCCGGGTGTTGACTGGGAAAAAGATGGTATTGTAGTAGTACACATTGAAGCCGACTTTCTGGCACAGATTTTTTCATCCGACCACATTGCCGTTCAAACTGCCGTCTGTGAGATCGGAACCAAAAGTTTTCATCTGATGCAACGGGTTATCGATACCGAAACAATGGAAGTGAAATGTATTTGTCGCTCGGTCATGGTGACATTCGACTTGGAGAAACATCAATCCAAGCCACTGACCGAAGAGTGGATAGAGGCAATTTGCCGATTTGAAGGAAGAGACTTGAGAAAGAAAAAATAAATAATCCTCCGTAGATGCCTTTTTCTACGGAGGATTTTATTTTCTCCTTAATATAAGAATTCCTTATTCACGTTCCCCGACACACTCGCATCAAACCACGAAAGGTTCGATTGATCAAGCACCCATTCTTCATAATTAGGATATGCCTGTATGACATTAATTCTCTCCTTCGGATACTTCCATGCCGGTGAGGAGGCTTCTTTACGTGGGAAATCAAGTGCCCAGGGATAGCGGTTGTCCATGCGATAGTAAACTCCGGACTTAGGATCCGAGCGATCATTTTCTGTTTTGAAAAGTGAAACATCCGCATGCTTTGTCGGTTTATAATCTACCAGATGAATCTCTTTTTGACGGCTGTTGACAAAGATAAACGGATTAAATTTTTGAGTCTGCAGATTGCTGACAGGAGTTTTCAACCGAACGGTTATTTCAGCGGGAGTCCCGGAAATTCCGGTTGCCGTCCCTTCCGTATTCACATATCCCTCAGTAGTCCCCAAAGCTACATTTACATCGTTCCACACAATAAAAGTGGCCCATTCATTCCCTTCCTCAATAATAGCACCTTCCAGTTTTGACCGATCAATAATGTCCTCAGAAAGCGGAAGTTCAATCCCGACCCCAATATGCGTCCACGGGGCTGCCCCCTTCGCAATTGGTGTGAAAGTCAATTTCACGGCAGTAATAGAATTACCATCTCCTTTCTCCAGCTCATAAGCATAATTCATCACAAAATCATTGAAATCATAATCTCCCATCTTAGGCCACTGGTCTTCAAAAGCAAGTGTTCCATAAACAGCCTCCGAAGGAGCGAATTCATCAATTACCGGAATATCTTCTTCCGGTTTAACGGCAGATACCGGTGATGCGGTAAGCTTTATCAGCACGTCATTGAAATCATAATCAGCCTTCGCATCGCCATAAGGACGGATATCAAACCCCATAATGCAGCAGTTGTAATCGGACATGCTACGGATCACGGCATTTGTTTTTTTAGTTGTATTCAAAGTTGGAGTAGAATAATAGAATCCGTTTACATTCGCATTAGGAAATGTCTGATTCTGGAATTTATAGGCGCTCTTCGAGTTTACACCGCCAGTAGCAATATTCGTCATGTTTAACCCGTCACGTGCCACGGCAAAACCGATACGTGTACCCTTCGGAAATATTGTATCATACTTGTTTCCGTCCCAATATAATAATTGCACTTTCAGTCCCGATGGACATTTTTCCTGATGGGTGTTCGGCAACAGCAAGGTCATACGATGTCCCTGTATATCTTCGCGTTTATTGAGTTCCCCTTCTTTATAACTATAGTAAGTCAAAACATTGTAAACAGTCCTATTATTTACATAGAATCCCCCATCACCAACATACGTAGCCCACACTTCTGCTCCCAGTTCGTCAGTAACCACCAGATCCGAACTCTTATTCAGATCCACATCCTGTACATTCTTCTGTTCCGGATACCAACTATTCACCCGGTTTAAAAATTTAGGTGACAATTCTTCTTTTGAAACAAGCGGCGAAGCATTTAAAAGCGGGATGCCGTCTTTCCCAACTTCTGCATCCGCATATGGACTATACAGTTCATAAAGATTGCTTAGCTTCTGGCTGACAGGAATCTCCAACTCTGCCCCGCTCCGGGCAACAGCCATGCGAGTAGAAGCATTGGTACTGACTTGAAAGGGTACGGCAGACAAGACACACGTCATTCCCGGTTGCACATCAACCTCCTGCACACCGGGAAAACCGGCAGTCAATGAAGTTATATATACCTTATCGACATTTACCGGAACAGATATAATAGCATAAATGCATCCATCCACATCTGTATAACCAACATAAAGAGGCTTAATGACAATAGTCCCATCCTCCTCATAAGGTTGTTGGGGATAAATCCCTATCAAGATGCCTTCAGCCACCTTCTCATCCGCAGAGGTAGCCATCACACCGATCTGCTTATCGGTTCTCAAAGAGAATTTAAATGATAAATCCAGTTCTTCCGTATCATCAGGATTCTTACCCGACGGTTCATACAAATCTTTTTCTTTTACACATGAGGTGCAAAAAAGTACTATCAGCAGTGCATACTTCAGCAATGATACATTATTTCCCATAAGACTCTGTTTGTTCGTTTGTGCGAGGTCACCATATATCAGTAATCTCAGTAATCCATTCCACTGTACAAAAATATCAAAAAAAACAGAAACTTACAAAATTTGATCATTTTAATGTAGATTTCATTCTCCTTTATCCTATAATATCATTCACACCACTATATAGGCCCTATTATTAATGCTCTTTTACATTCCCGGTTCTACAGGTAATATAATAAAATGCCGGCATCCATTCTTCCAAACGGACACCGGCATTTATCATTCCAACCGAAGCTGTCAGCCACCTATCAAAGCAATCCCTGCCCTCCGATCACCCCGGCAATAGCACTTGCTACAGCAATAATCACTTTCAAAATAACGTTCCAATTATTTTTCTTCATCTTTTTCATCCTATTAAAAATGCAACTACGCAGTCGGATCATCTACTATGTCTCCATCACCACCTCCGGAACCATTATTGCCCGAAGCACCGATCCCACTCGCCTTCTGAAACTCAACTCCCTGAAACAAAGCCCGGGTAGTACCGATAGCCGCAGGACGAGTATATTCAGGAGTAAAATGACAAAGAAGGGCTGCCACCTGATTCGGATTCACCTCTTCCTCTTTGTCCACTCCCCTTCCCCGTGTACGCGCTTTCATCGTAAAAGTACCCAATCCGTCCAGGCGTACCGTCTTACTGTCCAGCAGTGCACTACGCATCGCTGTCATCAAGTTCCGAACCACATTATGCACATCACCCGGAGTCAACGACGACTTTTCCGCAATCATTTCAGCCAATTGCTGAGTAGATACCACCTTGCCTACCTTCACCAAGTTCAAGTGCCATTTCTTATCACCGGACTTAGTTGCCATAGTCGATTTTACTGCTTTATAAAATAATGCCATATTCCTAATCTCCTTTTTTTAATGTTATTACCACTGATTTTATTCACATTGCGTTGATCAACATTGCAAAGGTGAACATTTGCAGGAAGATGACAAAGGAAAATGAGGCGTCCGGATCAAGTTATACAGAACAAGTTATAATCATCACATTATCAGAGTTATTACTTAATTCTTTCTCATACATCTACTTCACATACTCTGCTATGGTTCGATTATTCATATTATATCCGTTTAACGGAATGTCCCCAGATTTATACCCGATATAGTATAAATCTGGGGACGAAACAAAAATCTACACCCGAAAACCGGGTATATCTCTTTTCTACTTCGTAAATCTCCGATAAGCCTCTTCTAATTTTTTATCGTACTGATTCTGAGCATATCCGGAACCATTATATCTTTTGGCAAAACCGGTCCAGTCTTTCCGCTCCAGATTGGGCCGTAACCCAGCAAGTTTAATGAACCTCGCAAATGCCTCCAGTTGCTTATCTTCTCCGGTACACATATCTTTCACCATTTCATTTACACAGCCATACCCGCACATCACATAGTTAAAGCCCATCACCTGAAACATTCCCCATGGAGTTCACGCCAAAAGATGTGTCCTTCGAATAAGATCATCGGTCACCCCAGAGCCACAAAGCCCCCACGACCACCGGTTTCAACTGTCTGTACGGCTTTTATCACTGCCACTTCAACGCCAAGCCAATCTGCCACACGTTGAAAATCATTCTCTGTTAAGTTTTCCATGAGTAATTAATTTGATTTATGTAAATAGAAGAATCTCTTCATAAATAGGAAGTATAATAGCCCCAACACCAAGATGCTCCCTAATAAATACTCATATCCATACTCCCGCAATGCCAAATATCCTGCTACAACCCCAGCTTGCACCGACATATAGGTCAATGCCACTGCCACGTGTGGTATCTTCAGTTCATTGGCCATGATCTGATACAAATGTTTCCGGTGAGGCAAACCAATATTTTCATGTAGTAACAGGCGGTGTACGATCGTCAACACACTATCCACCCCGTACACAACAAGCAATACAAGCCAGCTGAAATCCTTAGTTTGAAGAATCAAACTCCCGATCAGGAACAGGACCACAAAAGCTATACTGACCGAACCCACATCACCGGCGAAGCATTTCGCTCTCTTACGGAAATTAAAGAAGTCAAACACCAACACAGAACAAATCATCGTATAAATAAAACTCTGTTCTGTGAAGGAGATCACTTCCGCATTCACATATGCCAAAGAAACCAGGATAACCAATGAATACCCGCCGGTAATGCCGTTAATGCCATCCATAAAGTTATAGGCATTGATAATCCCCGTACAGACGATCAGAGCGATAAGCAACGTCCACCAAGGCAGGCTGAACAATCCCCATTGATAGAACAACAGGGCCATTGCCGTAAAATGGAAGACTAAACGCAAACCCTGCGAAGTAGAACGGATATCATCTACAAAACTGATAAAAGTGATCAAGGTCAAAGCCAGTATAAACCAAGGGTATTCAAACTGATTCGTCAGGAAAAAAGTCAATGCACCCAAATAGAAAATGATTCCTCCACCTCTCAGAGTAATACGGGTATGCGAACTCCGTTCATTCGGCTTGTCGATAATATTACATTTATCAGCAATACGAAAATAAAAAAGTTCTGCCAGAAATAGCAGAACTAATATAAGAATATAATACATGTAAGTTAACCGTTTTTATAAATCAGATAAAACCAAAATTGAACACAAAGAAAAGCTACGAGAATAATTACAATAAGTATTCCCAAAATCCAGCAAATAATAGTCATAATTCAATTTACTCTATCCGAAAACTCTCTAACACATTCACAGGTTTCCATCCAAGCTCCCGTACTGCCTTTTCATTACTAAAAGTCAAAGAGTTCGTAATCTTACGGAGCTTCAAAGAATTAATCGGAGCTTTTTCTCCCAAACAATCACCAACAACTGCCATACCTTTAGCAAAATAATAAGGAATAGACAAAGGCAATTTTTTATTTAACTGATTACATATAATCTCTTCCAACTCACGAAAACTAGGTTGATAAGTATCGCAAACATTATATATCCCTCCTTTTTCTACTAATAAAGGAACAAGATTGGCAATATCCTGCACCATCAAAACACTCTTCCGGGCTTTTCCTCCCGCAATACTCAGATACTTGCCACTCTTAATACCATGGATCATTGTCCCTAAATTTCCCGGAGGATTAGGCCCGGCAATTAAAGAAGGACGAAGTATACTCAATTTTACATTGTGCATACTACACCACCCTTCGAGATATTTCTCAGCTTTGATCTTACTTAAAGCATAAGGGCTAGTTCCATTCAACGAATATTCTTCGGTAATATTCTCACCAAAATCACAGCCATAAACAGCAACAGTACTAATGAAAATGAAGGCCTTAGGCGTACAAAAATTTTCCAAAGCCGTACACAAATTCTTTGTACCTTGCAGGTTGATATCAAAGAAGGTTTGTTTTTCTACCTCCGTTTTAGGTATTGAATGGGCTTTTCCTGCAGCATGTAAAACAACATCATATGGCATATTTAGTGTCGGGATTTCTTGCGCTATATCCACTTTGTAATTATCCTGCAGAGCAAGTCCCATAGTATCTATCTTATATTTTTCTTTTAGCAAAAAACAAATATTTCTCCCTAGAAAACCAGAAGCACCCGTAAAAAGAAGATTCATTTTAAATATTTAAAAAGAGATTTATTCAAATCTGACAATGAGTAATACAAACTTAACCAGATTGTTTTTTTCTGTTCCACTCTATAAATATGCCAAATCCATTTTATAACTCTCAATTTATTTGAAGAGACAGAACCTTTGCGTATTCTATACAACGCCAAACAAATATTTGTATTTATAGCAATAAAACCTTCTTTGAGAATATCTAACCAAAGATTGTAGTCCTCATGTCCAATAAACTTAAAATAACGTTTCCCTATTTTTTGCGTATCATAAACCACAGTTAAACATCCTAACTCATTTCCACACAATAAAGATTTATAATGATGATAGGGATCTGATTTAACGATTCTTCCCGTACGATTTCCTTCTTCAGATATTTTCTCATAATCAGAATAGACAATTGCAACATTATCATTAATAAATAAAGGAAGTTGAGTAGACAATTTATTAGGAAGCCAAATATCATCGCTATCTAAAAATGCTATAAAACGTCCTTTTGCAGCTTGTATCCCGACGTTACGAGGAAGAGTTGGTCCCCCAGAAGGATGCTCTGTTTTCAAATAATAAATTCGAGAATCCGTATCCATAAATTCCATTATAATTTTCACAGAATCATCATTTGAACAGTCATCAATTATCAACAACTCCCAGTTAACATAGCTCTGTGCTATGACAGATCGGATCGTTTCTCGTATAGTAGCCGCAGAATTATAACAGGGAGTAATAATAGAAACAAGTTCATTCATTATTCAACAATATTAAACAAAAACACAAGACAGACAAAACTTTACTAAAAAAAAGCTGTATTACGTGACAGTTTTATGGCCCCTTTAATGGACCCTGGAATTCTAGAAGCAAAAAGTAAGAAATTATACGAGAAAGGAGAAGACAAATAAATAGATACATATGCTTTTATTAGCATAAAAGTATCCCAACACAATTGTCCTCGTTTAAGAGGTCTTCTTGAAGCAGAGCCAGCTCTCTCTCTCACATAATAAGTAGTATCTTCTTTCGTAAAACGAAATCCTCCAATCAAATCCGATATTTCGGTCATAAAAAGCGCATCCTCTCCATTTTTAAATCGTGGATTAAACCTTCTATTTCCAATAATATCTCGATGTATCAATTTAGCGACAGGAAATGCTAATATAGCTCGATTTCTAAACAAAGAATACTGACACTCTCTTTGTTGAATAATTCGGCAAGCAAAAAAATTATCCTCCTTCTCTTCTATCGTTTTTCTAAATGTATGCACATTACTAACTCCAACTATATTCCGAGAAGATATTTTACACAATTCTTCAAGGTAATCAGAAGAGACAATATCATCATCATCAACGAAACCAATATATTGCCCTTTTGCAGCATCAATGCCAAGATTCCTCGCATTAGATACGCCTGCTTGATCAGTTTTTATCAACCTACAATACAAGCCAGCTGGTTTATAAGCAAATATATCTAATATCATATCCGTGTACTGTGTGTCAATATCACCATTCAATACAACTATCACTTCATATAAATAGTGAAACATCGTTTGGTTAAATAACGAAAAAAGACACTCCTCAAAATAAGTTTTTTGAGGTTTAAATGTGGGAACAATAATAGATAAAAGCATTGTCATTAGATTATAGATGCTCAGTAATCTAATTCTAAATCAACCACGACCTATAAGGCAGATAAACATCCTTCCCTATATTTATATATCTAAAGAAAAAATAGATTACCATCAAATTCAATATAAAAAGCACCATCATTCTATTCTTAACAGAAAAGAACAGAAACAATTGCGAAATAATAAAAATTGTCGACAGTTGAAATATGAGTACAGTCCTCTGCTGAAATACATACGTTTGGAAAAAGGCATAATAACAAATAATACTCAATACAAACAGATTAAAAACCAGATTAAATGAGATGTTTTTTTGCTCCAATTTTTCCCGAAGCCTCAAACACATTAAAAGTAATATAAATTTTTCAGCAACTGCTATATTTATCTTACCAGTCATACCGCCCCACACGTCTGATTCTGTATAGCTTGTTAAACTGCTCTGTATAAAAGGAGGAAAAAAACTAAGAATAGCTCCCATCCAGTCAAAGAAAGACAATAGTACAGAAATAAATACAACTGTACACAAAAAAATGTTACTATATCTTCTGTTAATAACAAAATACAGAGGAAGAACTATTAATAAACTCGAATGAAAAAGAGAGGATAATATATTGATTAATAAATACTTTATTATTTTTTTATCTTCTATATATTTTAAAGAATAAAAGAAGATAGATATAGCTATTCCTTGTCTGACAAACATCATATTAAACTGCATATACCCATAACGCATATAAAGTAATACAGCTAAAAAAGGAAGTAGTGTATACCTTTTTTGAAATACAAAAAATAAGGAAATAACAACTATTGACGATAATAAAAAGACTTCATTTATACTCCCACCAAAAGATTTAATTACACTATTAAATAAAATGTAACCAGGTTCCATTCTGAACAAAAGAAACATACCGTTATCATTCCATAAATCGCTTACTAGTGGAATTTTATCAAACACCTTTGTATATTCGCCCCAATCATCACCTGTTTCAAATCGTGTTCCAACAAATAATATTAGAATAAAGGAAAGAAAAAATAATAATATTTTCTTTTTAAAAACATTTAAATTAGAAAAATCAAAAACACTGAAAAACACAACTAATAATATAATGAAAGCGTAAGGTATCATTTCTTTATCTGAATCTTATAATACAAGAATTTAAAAAGATACATAATAAAATAGAAACCTCTGCTCTCTGAGTACCATCTCGACAAACTCAACCCTCTTTTATTCACTAAGAAAGCAATATATTTATAATTGCTAGCCCCTCTATAATGAGACAATATTTTTGTAAGGTGAGCATTTATTTCTGATGGTCTTATTGTTAAAGCTTGATTTCTAAATCTATTATTATCCGAAATGATGAAATGCAAATACAACTCTTTTTCCGTATAATCTATCCCTTTATTTCTAAAAATATCTTTATAAATTGACTTGTGAACATCAAAACGCGACTGAAAATTTTTATTTGCTTGTCTAGTGACACTTGATTCTAATATTCTATATTTCAATAATACTTCCCTAATATTAGAAATCTTAGTATATTTAACTGCCTGACACCAAATAGCATAGTCCTCTGCATGCAAATATCGGTCATCATAACGTAACTTATATTTATCTACAATAGATTTACGGATAATAACGGATGGATGAGCTAAACAAGTAGAAAATAATAGAAAAGCTTCATTCACATTGACATTACTTGGGAATCTTTGTACTTTCCGCTTTATTGTATCACCAAAGATCTCAATATAAGAGCCACAAACCCCAACTTCAGGCTCTCTCTCCATAAACTCGACTTGTTTTTCAATTCTATTTGGCAAACTGATGTCATCAGCGTCCATTCTAACGATATATTTACCAATAGATTCCAGTAATCCCCTATTTAATGAATAAACAAGACCCTTATTTTCTTGATTATTTAGGACTTTAATTCTTTCATCATCATATAATTCCAATATCTCCGAAAAATTATCCGAGGAGCCATCATTTATTATAATGAATTCAAAATTCTTATAACTTTGACTAAGTATACTATTGATAGCGTCTTTTAAAAACTCCCCTCCATTATATACCGACATTACAACTGAGACAAAAGGATTACTATTCATACACAAATCCAATCAGAAGGAATAATATCACTTACTTGTACTCTGTCATCATTAATCCACTTCCCAGGGGCAATAACAATCCTCTCGGGATTTGTGTTAAGCCAAGCTCCCCACCAACTAAAAGAACTGTTTGCTATTATATTATGTTTGCAATAAGTCATTAAACACATATCCCAATACGATTCTTCTTTGTTATTCCAATCTATAATATGGCAATTAGGTATTTTTAGATGATCCTTACACCACACAGTATCATCTGAGAAAACAAAAAATTTTGGTTCTGAGACTTTGCTTTGAATTATATTTATGGCTTTATTATAATAAGCAGAAGTACAAATATTAGAATAAGCAGGATTATTAACATAGTCTCCTAATCGAACATGAAGGCTCACTGAATTTGAATTTTGCATTTGCTTCTTTATGAACTCATTCTTATCGCTTAAAACTTTAGAAAAATGAAACTGTCCACGAATAGCCGCTTCTATATTCGTAAAATATTTATAGCTTTGCCAATATCCTATATAATATTTATCACACGATAATGATATAGCATTCTCATCAAAACACAAATATGGCTCTACATATTCTGTTTTTTTTCGTTTCAATAGTTTACGCAACACCCTTATCCATATTTCACTTCCCTGGTAAGACAATTTTATTCTTTCTCGGATGGACGCCTTTAGATATTCAACATGAAAAACTTTATCAAGTTCAAATCCATTGTGCGTATAAGTACCAAACGAAGAAGTGTCTAATTTTACATTAACATACTTTTCCTTTAATGCTAAATAAAATGCGAACTGAAACATTTGGTTGCCTAATCCACCAATTATTTGTACTATTTTCATACGTTTTTTTTAAATATAGCTGATCTATTCAATATTCTCTTCCCTCAGCTTTTCAATAACCTTATTGGCTTCATCTACATCCAGATTCCACCAACTCGTTTTTTCGATATTTAAAATGCAGGAAGAATCGAAACGGTACCTTAATATACGTGCAGGAACTCCTACAACAATAGCATAGGGTGGTACATCTTTCGTCACTACTGCACCAGCACCAATTATTGCACCACGTCCCACCTTTAATCCTCTCAAAATAATAGCACCTGTCCCAATCCAGACATCATCTTCTATAACTATTGGAAGTTGAGTTAATACGCTTTTATCTTTATAGAAAAACACATTTGTAGATATATCATTCGTCAAATGCTCTCCATGGCCTATATTTACATTATTAGCAATGGAGACATAATTCCCTATGGTACTCCATGAAATAATACAATTGTACCCAACATAACTATTAAATCCAATAGTAGTATTTCCATTAATAATTGTTCCAGGCATTACTTTCACTTTCTTTTTAAACCACATCCACCTTTTTAAGTATTCCTTTAATAACATAGTATATTCTATAATAATTTAATTTCCATATATTAGCTTTGCCTCTTTTACAAAATTCTTTTTGCAAAACAATTGCCATACTCTCACAAAAGAAGGAAGAAGTAAACAAGTCTTTCTTAGAGCTTTGCAAATACCTATTTATATTATCAATATATTTTACATAATCCTGATAAGTCATAGAAGATAAAAAATTATCCAGTTCACATATATTATTAAATTTTGGGTAGTCAATATAACATTCTTTTGGAATATAGTTTAACACATTGTTTGCCCCCCAATAAACAGGTACTACCCCAGAGATAAAGCAATCAAATATTTTTTCCGTAATATAACCATTAACATTACACATATTTTCTAAGCATAAAGCAAACTTAAAATTTCTATAAACATCACTCTTCCTTAAACATTCTCCTTTAAATGTTCTCATGCCTTTTGACCACCCTCTTCCATATAATTCAAAAGTATCTCCGCAACCTTGTTCATAAAATCGAATAACTTTCAAGCGCTCTGAATATAATTCACTTTTATGGGAAGAAAACTTATTCCCTGAAATATTCACTAACAATTTCTTCTTATTAAACTCCTCTATTGTACATACGCTAATCAGTTTGTCAAAAAAGTACGGATAATTGATTTTAAAATATTTTATATTATCTACAATATCATCGTTCCACGTCATTATTGCGTCAAAAAACGATTCTATCTTTTTTAGGTTCTTCTTAGAATGCCTTTCATCCACCACTTCTGGTTCCCAAGCAAAATAAACTAACTTCTTAACCCCGTTTTTAATACATCGGAGCAAAAGTTTATAATCAAGATAGAAAAATAGTACACAGTCAACATCCTGTAAATCACTGTATTTATCAATAGTATTGATATCATAAGTATCCTTTAACTTTTCCTTTATTTCAAAATAAGGAGTTATCAAATTATCCGCATTTAAATTGCAGTCCGTTATGTCAAACAACTTATTGTTTAGTAATCCATCATAAAATGGAACAATACCAATTTTCATCACTATTTTAATTCTATTTTTGAAGAACAAATATCATTACCTTCATACAAATAATTAGATGAGCCAAAAGAGTTTTTACTTTTTTCTCAACTTAAACCTTACATTTGCTCTATATAAAACAAGCAAAACCTAATTTATACACTTCTTAATATTTGGCAATATCTTCGGCATAATTTCCTTTATTAATATTAATGGAATACATACCATATAATTTAATCGTATTTTCTATCCAGTTATCACAGTATGGTGCATCATTTGGTAACTTATCTTTCAAATAAGAAACACAACTATTATTATTAAAAACTATATTAGCTTTTTCTCTTACTCTCTTTGACCATTCAACGTCCTCTCCTTCACCCCATCTTAATTTTTCGTCAAGCAGATTGCGAATAAAAAAGTCTTTCTTCACTACGAAATAGGTACCACTAATATATTGATATTTTTTACACTGAATCTTATATGGCAATAGAGCCGGCCCTAAGTTAGGATAATCATAGACTAACCAATCCCTGGTTCTATTCCCATTTTTCAATTTGATTCTATTCATACAGATGTCATAATCTTGGCCAAACTCATCAAAACCTACTTTCCAACCTCTATTTAGAGATACATAATCATGCATTATTACTAGTTTATTATAAATAGCAACTTTAGCACCTATGTTTTTTTTAATTGTTATCCAACCGGCCAAAAATGGAAAGCTATAATATGGTATATACCTAATTTTATTATTTAATTGAGGGTAATCTCTATTTTGACCAATAACAATAATCTCATAGCGATCCTCACCAAATTCGTCTAAAATACTTTTAATAGAAGAATTTAACAATTTTTTATTCTTCCCATCTGTTATAATTATGAATGACCATCCTTCATGATATAAATCATTTTCCATACCAGAGTTTATATTACATCGGCGTTCGATATAGTCTAAGAAATACCTTACAAAAACAGTATGTTGAATAATGTTCTTTAAAAAACTACTTAGTATTTTCATCGATGATTATTTAAATTATTTATAATGACATTTTTACTTCTATTAAAATAAAACAGCATACGTTGAAACTCCTCTGTTTTCCGGTATATAATATAATTCATCACGCTAATCACAGAAATACAAACAAATAATTTAGCAATAAAAGAAATTATACCATTCCCCAAAAAAGAACAAATTACAAATGTTATAAAATAGCCAATAAACAAAACAATAATTCTCAACAACTGCCTTTTTATATATCCGGTAGATATATTACCAAAATATTCTTCTTTCAGAACTTTATAACGACCAATCCAAAACCCCAACATAGCTATAATAGTTCCAATATATACCCCAGCTATACCATAGCTATTAACTAACATAATCGATACAAATAAGCTTAACAACGCACCTCCCAAATTGTAAAATCTATCAATTTCAAATCTGCCAAAAACCTCCCTATAACACGAAACAAAATGAGAGGCAAAACCAATATACAATTTCATAGATATCAATATTACAACGAAAAGGGACAATACGTATTTCTCGCCTATCCAAATGGATATAAAAGGATTTATTAAATTTGCAAAACAAATAGAAACAGTTGATCCAATAATAAAAGAAAGTAATTCAAACATTCTGAACAGTTTAAATCCTTCCGCTTTATCTTCAGAATACACATAGTTTCCTATGCTGCCTTGCAAAGGTGAAAATATCTTTGAGAACGCAGCGGCAATAGCTTCTGATATCAATGTATAATTTGCTAACATTGCGACAGACTTTACCCCTAACGATGAAGATAAAACCAAACTATTAGTACTGCCAAAAATTGTACCAGCTATTTTAGACATATATACATTCTTCATATCCATGAAAAAATTTCTCTCCCTAAAATCAGGAATACTAACCTTGACTTCTTTTGAGTATGGATATTTCGTATAAGACATTCTAGCTATAATGATATTGGCAACAAATACAGAAATAGTCTGAATAATCAAATATGCGATATAGCTTTGAGTAGCAATAATTACAATAAACCAACTCAAATATTTAAAATAATTAGTTATTGTATCAATTTTAGTACATACATACTCACATTGATCAACTTTAAATAAAAGCCTTCTATAAGAGAAGCAATAAGAACCAACCATAGCTATTCCTCTAATAAGATATATTACTATAATATAGTTCCAATCAAACCCTTTGGACTTAATTAAAATGGGCAACAATGGGATTAAAAAGATGCTAATTATCCCCATAGCAACAGCTATGAATAGATACATCTTTTTGTACATTGACATTAAAACAGATACTTCCCTTCTATTATTCTCCGAAAAAGCTTTATACAGTAAATATGATATTAGCGACCCTGTCCCTACATCTACCAGTGCCATCAGAGAAAACATATTCTCAAACACACTGTCAAGCCCCAAATATTCAATATCTATATATTTTAAAAATACTTTTCGCAATATTAAGGACAAAATAAACAAAGAACCGTATGAAAAGACAGAGTAAAATATATTCTTTAAAGCTTTATTTGTCCTCATCTCAATTTATCACTGATAATCACAGGCAGTATTTATCATCATTTGCTCCAGGTAATTTCACAACTACATTCTGTGTACCATTTTCTAGACACTCAAAATCAGTCGCCTCATTGGGCTCCATAACTACTATATCTCCTTTGGAGTATTCTATTCCGTTCATCTTCACCTTACCACTGACGATAACAGTTATTTCCGTAGCAATTTTATGATAATGCTTCTCTTCATAGTCACCTTTGTTATAAGACTTAACTGCTACTTCAACATCGTTCGTTCTTAAAAGAGTTGGTTCAAAATTTCCTATAAACCAACCTTTTATCATATCCTCAAGTTTCGCTGTTTTCATTTATTTCTCTGCACTAAATCAATATATACATTTAAGTCTGTTGGAGTGCCGATTCCATGCATTTGATTTATGTTTATATTAAATATTCCGAATTTAAGTCCCTCTTGTATTCCAAAATTGTAAACCGGCGCAACATAGAATTCATTTTTTACACGTTCATTACGTATAATCATATCAATTGCATTTTTTACAAAAAAACCTCCTTTCGCAAAATAGTAGATACCGACAGTTGCAAATTCCGAAATAACAACTTTCTCTCTTATCTCAGTTATTAAACCTTCACCATCTATTTTGGCATAAGACCATTTTGTATCATGATCTTTAAAACACAACACTGAACCATCTAAATTTCGATTCTCACTATCATTGATAAATTCAGCAATGTTCATATCCACTATCTGATCCGAATTAGCAATTAATAACGGAGTATTATTATCAATAAGTTTATGAGCATGAAGCACTGTACAGGCTGCTCCTTCCGTCAAATTATCTATTAACACAAATTCGACATTGTATTTTGATTTTATCCAGTTCACAGTTTCTTGTTCATTCTCAAAATGCTCTTTACGAGTTAAAAGAATAAACCTAGCATCAGGCATATTCAAGTTATCCAAAACATGACAAATCATAGGCCTACCTAATACATCAATGAATGGCTTTGGCTTTTTATAACCGGCTTGTGCGAAGCGACTACCCGCTCCGGCCATAGGAATCACAATATTAATCATCTTTATTTCTTGTTTATATAGTTTTCATACATTTGAGTCGTCGCAAACGATATATATTCCTTTTTATCAATTTTATATACACCTACTTTTTTTTGTCTCAATATCAATTCATTAAAAGTAGAGCTTATATAATAACTACCATTTAGCTGAACATCTTTTTTTAGAACCGAAAAGCATGATTCCACTAAATCCAAGCCCCTTTTATAATAATAAATTCCAGCTGTTGCAACATTAGAAATAGGACGTTTTTCACTTGTTTGCACCACCAAGCCTTGCTCGTCCAAACAAACATAGCTCCATCTGGGATGAACGGACTCAAAAGTAACTATGCCGCCGTCTAAGTTTCTTTCTCTAAAATCAGCAATAATATCATTTATATCGTACTTCACCAATTGATCCCCATTAATCAGCAATACCTCATCTTCATTATTTATTGAATCAATAGCAAACAAAGTGGTACATACAGCTCCTTTTGTGGAACCAGAAATACAAACGACATCCGCAAATGGTGCTAAAATCTTCAATGAACTTCCTAAGAAGAACTGATCATTATCTTCCTTACGAATAATAAAAGTGATTTTACAGTCTATCTTTTTAAGAGACTCCACAATGTTCTGTACAAGAGGTTTATTATCTAGTTCTAAAAAATATTTAGGATAAGTATAGCCTTTCTCTTTGAAGTCATTACTGTCTCCAGCCATCAATGCAATTACGTTCATATATTATTCTCTATTTCATTTATACGATTAATTATATTCGAGTAGGTGACGTCATTGATTGTCTCTACTTTGAGAAGATTAGCTCCACTGGCTAAAGCTGCTTTAACCCCATTCTGATTGTCTTCCACTACCAGACATTCTTCAGGAGACAAACCCAGCCTGTTTATTGCCGTAATATAAATTTCCGGATCAGGTTTGGATTTTTTTACATCTTGATTAGATAAAGAGAAATCTAAATATTGATTCAAATCTGCTTTCTCCATCATCATATCTATGGTAACCCGTACCGAATTCGAGGCCAGTGCCAAACGAAAACCTTCCGATTTTAAGCGTGATAAAGCATATTGATGAACAAAAAGAGGCTTACATTTCATATATACGTACTCCATCGTATATATTTGCTTCATATCATTGATCAATTGATGTAAGCTTTTCGGAAGCCCCCTCTCTACCGTCATCATTTCGAGTTTTTTCGCTGTCGGCAAACCATCAAATGTAACCAAATGGTCATATCTAGATATTTCAAATCCAAAAAGCCTTAAAGCCTTATTCAAAGCCTCATAATGCCATTCTTTGGCATCAATAAGAACCCCATCCATGTCAAATATAACAGCCTTAATTTTATCCATTTTTACATTATTTATTTATTAAAAAAAAAGTCAGCTTCCATAGGAAAATCTGTACATAACATCAAGTTAGCATGATTGAAACTTGCATACTTGTTCCAAACTTCTTTATATGGACGTCTGTGCAATTCTGGTGAGACAATACATACTTTTTTACCACTTTTAAGATGCTCTTCCAAATTACCCCAGCTAATCCACTCACTTTTAAAACAATCCATCCAAACATAAGAGGATTGACTGTAAAAAGGAAATTCTTTTTCATATTCTGAGTGCCGGGTAGCTATATTCATATTATCAAGAATATAATCTATTGTATCAGGTATAGACATATCAAATAAAAAATATTTCTTTATCTGATATGTATTTAGCATGTCCTTTAATAACTCTTGCAGGCCATCTGCTTTTATATTCAAAGCTAGGGTGCTTTCCGTACCACTATCACGATACAATCTGAAAATTTCCTCAGCAGTAGGCTCATTACCCAACGGCATATTATGAGATATTACAATTGTACCGTTATTATCTCTATAATCTGTTTCAAAGCCATAACCATTATCAATAGCACGCTTGATTGCAGTTAAGGTATTCTTCTCAGACTCTTTATTCCAGAATCCTCTATGAGCTATTATTTCCATTTTCTTTCAATAAATTAGTTCAAAATACATAAGTTATAAATCACACAATTACACCTAAAACATGTAGAACACAATCTACAATAGATTATTACAATAAATTAATCAACTATATCCACATATGGATACGGATTTTCCTCCAAACGCCTTAAATGCTCCACCATCTCAAACTCTTCCCTCGTCAATTCCCGCTCCTTCCAACCGTCTATTATTGCGTGTGCCTCCGCTGCCAGCTCTTCGTCAAAGACCTCGGCGTAACAGGCTACCAACAAACGGCATTTCAAAAGCGAGACGGGAAGTGTATCCAAGATATCCCAACTACGATTGAGAACCGACTGGATTTTATCTTCCTTATCACCGTGATTATAAATGGTAGCATTATAGCCGGTCAACAAAGCAATACAAAGAGAAGCTTCCTCTTCGAGGGTACGTCCATGTGAACCGAAAAGATGCTCACAACGATGATACACATCCGTATTTAACTGACGGAAACGGTCGGAGTAGATGGGTTCGCCATCCAGACCTAAATGGAGAAGTTCGTGCGAAACAGCGCACAAAGAATCGATTTCTGATTGCAAAGACAACATGGTGATTTATTTACGTATTGGAATATGCACCACAGAGGGCACAGAGTTCACTGAGTTTTTAATTCTTTATTAGTTCGATTAAAGAGGGATGAATGAAAGCAGTGGCAACTGCCATAACCCCCTGGATGGAAACCACCACACGGCGGTCACCTTTAATACGGACAAACTCACCCTCGACACCCTCAAAGATGCCACCGGTGACACGGACACGGTCTCCCTTCTTCATGGAAACGGTGGAAGGATCCAGATAAACAACCTGTTCATCGTAATTACCGGCAACAGCAATAAAACTACGCATCTGGACTTCAGGAATGGTAATGGGCTGACGGGTCTCACGGTCCATGATATAACGAATGGGAAGAGAAGCGCCGACAGTGGATTTCATTTCGTCAACCTCACTGCGGGTGGCATAAACAAAAACCAGGTTGTGAACAACAGGAACCAGTTTGCGGATCTTACGCTCACCACGGAATACGTATTCGTAGCGCATGGGAAGAAAATTCTTCACTCCACGGGAGTCCAGGTATTCCTTAAAGGCAAGCTCACGGCTATAGGTGATACGAAGGGCGTACCAGGATTTATCAATACTCTTGTTCACGAAAGGATATGATTGGGGGACACCGGGGTAGTGAAATACCTTCCGGTCAAGTTTGCTAATTCTGTTATTTGCCTTGCAGCGTATATCATTTCATCAGGTACTCCCCTATCGCAGGAGAGACGGTTTGAAAAGGGATTCAGAGCAAAAAAGACCATCTTCACAAAGAAGCAGGGAATTTTTGATCTTAGATTTTGTAAACAAGCGTATTATGAAGCAGAAATGTTTCAATAGACGTTCGTTTAA
>NZ_JADKYL010000018.1:0-85148 GCF_019633785.1 Bacteroides sp. FSHCM14E1 | reverse complement strand
ACGAACGGGGCTTCCGCTCCCACACTCAGGCAAGGAAAGTTACTCACCAGAGCGGGAACTGTCCGTGTGATCGGATACTCGTTCAATAGTACGACAGCGATGGGAACAATCCCTTCATCCTATGCCTATAACGGTACTTCCGTCACTATCCCGAATATGAGTAATGACTTTATGGTTTATGACTCGGGGGACATAGCGAATGTGAGTACAATCAACCACAACCTGTCGGTTATTTTCACGCAAAAACTCTGCAAGCTGACGGTTAAACTCTCCTTGTCGCAGTTTGGAAGCAACACGTTTACCAACTGTACGGGCGTATATGTTTCTCAGGGCGGTAATGCGTCCGCCTGGACGATAGGTCCCTCTACAAATAATGTAAGTGCCAATACCGGAAATACACCTACATTCAATATTGGCAATAATTCTACTGCCACTGTGCGGTTAGTTCCTTTTTCGGGTTCACGGGCAATCACGGTACATATCGGTACGTTGAAACTTAGTAATTACTTTAACGCGGATAACCGGAATATCACCTCGAGCCAGAATGTACAGTTGCTACCAGGAAAGAGTTATACCATTACGCTAAAGTTTGAATTGGGAGTACAATTGGCGGCAAGTAACATTAACCTGACACAAAACGGATGTACCACAAATGATAAGAATGATTTGGCAAAGCTGAGATGGGGCACGGGAAATTTAAAAAGTATGGGAAACGCCAATTACGTGTGGGCACCTTCGCAGACAGAAACCGGATATTACTATGCCTTCAATAAACTTTATGATGGCAGTACCGGAGATCCGTGTTCTAAATTGAATACTGCATATTATGGCACAAGCTGGCGAACACCAACTAAAAATGAACTGGAAAAACTGGCACGATGTACAGATAAAGTTTATACTAATGGAGGTATGTGGTTTATGAATAAAAGTCTGGGGTTATTTTTAAAAGCTGGAGGAATGCGACAGGAAAGTGGAGCGGGTACAGGTGGAGCGGGATATACAGATCATGGGTGTTACGTGACTTCAACACTAGGGAGCAGTGGAAGTAATTGTTATGTTATGGAATTTACAACAACAACTGTAGTGGTCAGTAATACTGGTGCTTGGTGGTCTCTCCTAACTAATGGTTATTTTGTCCGTTGTGTAAAAGGCACCAAACAATAATATTCACTTTTGAACTAACCTATTAAACAAACTTGATTCAAAGGTTAGCATGAGGACAATGTTGTGTCACATGCAATTATAAAAGGCATGATAACGAGATTATAAAAGTGCTGATAACTTGGCACCTCCATACATGTTGAACGAAATGAGAAACAAGATTCTTTGCTATGGACAGAAAGCGTTTTGTCTATAGCAAAGAATCTGACATTGAATGAATATTTGACTAGTGCGAGTTTGTTTCGTGCTATAGATAAGTTCTGTAATGTAGTGGAGATAAATTGGAAATTAGACTTATAAAATACAGATTTAGTTTTTCAAATGGTGTTTCAAAAGACGTACGTTTTTTGAAACACCATTGTTACTCTCCGCACTAAATGCAAGGAGGATAGATAAATGACTGATAATTAAAACGATGTAGAAAGATTTGCACAGATGAAAAAAGCAACCTATCTTTGTTGCATCAGACGTACGTTTTTTGAAACACCATTGTGTGTCCAAGACCGTTATATCTGATTGTAATACACAAACTTACGCATAATAAAAGTGGTATCAAACAGCCTTTCCGGACCTATACGAGAATGTATAAGTCCGCAATGTGTCTTTGATACGATTATTCACTTTAATATCTTAGTATATGAATAGAACTTTTATTATGCGAGAGTGTCTCGGTAAAGCCTTATGGCTGTGTTTTTGCCTTTCGATAGCAGGATGTGCGGAAGATGACAGAATGACTCCCCTGTCTGCTGACAGCGGGGATACTGCCGATGAATTAATCCCCATCCATATCAGCCTGACGGGTGACAACAACTATCATTCATCTTCTTTTAATGACGCTTCGCCCCGTAACCACTCTCCCCTGATCGCCGAATGGGTGGGGGTAAAAGCTTTCTCCCCTACACGCACGGGAGAGCAACCGGACTATGAAGGTCCCCGGATAGCCTCGATGGAACTGACGGAAGATACTCTACCCTGTGCAAATACCCGTGCAACAGTGCCTGCGGGAGTTTATTTCCGGCTGATTGTTTTCCGGAAGTCCGGAAATAACTATGTCTTCCAGTCGGCGGCCGATTACACCTCAAATGGTACGGGCACTCCTGTACTCAAACAAGGGAAATTGCTGACACGCTCGGGAACGATACGCGTGGTGGGCTACTCCTTTAATACCACTGCCGCTGCCGACTTGGGAACTATGCCCGCATCATATACCTACAACAGTAGCACAGTGTCTATCCCTAACATGAGCAAGGACTTCATGACCTTCGATTCCGGAGATATAACGAATGTAAACAGCCTCAGCCACAATCTTCTTCCGGTGAGCTTCGGCCAGAAGCTATGTAAATTGACGATTACCATCAGTCCTACCGGGTTTCCAAGCAATACGATCAGCAATTGCACGGGTGTATACGTAAAGCAAGGGGGAAACTCCACATCATGGAAGATCGGTCCTTCGAGCAATGTGGTAGCCGCCAACACGAATAATACGGCGGCATTCAGTCCGAACACGACCCTGAGTACAACCATACGCGTGGTTCCGTTTGCAGGGGCCAGGACCATTACAGTGCATTTCAATACGCTGACAATAAGCGGACGGACCGTGCCCAACAATACGGAAATCACCTCCACCCAAAGCGTGCAACTGAAAGAGGGAAAAAGCTATACGATGAAAATACAATTTAAGAAAGCCATCGGAATTAATGTACCTTCCGGAAGTATCAATTTAACTGCAAATGGTTGTTCTGCAACTGATAAAACAAATTTAGCCAAACTGACCTGGGCAGATGGGAATCTGAAAAGCACAGGATCTGCTAATTATGTGTGGGGAACTTATTCAGAATACGGATATTATTATCCATGGTATAAAGATTATAGTGGAAATAATATAGACCCATGTACAAGACTTAAAAGTGATTACGGAACGGGCTGGCGTACTCCATCAAGGAATGAATGCTTATCGCTATCCAGATGTACGGATAAAGCTGCTGTAACTAGCGGAGGTAATAAGGGAATGTGGTTTATGAATAATTCCAAAGGTTTATTTTTACCCTTGGCAGGTGCGCGAACTTGGAGTGGGGGAAGTGGCACTACCGCTACAGAAAGTGGATACGCACGTTATTGGACCAGTACTAACAATAGTAGTAGTATTGCATATTCACTTAATTTTGAGAATAATAAAGCGGAAGTTAATTCAAGTACTAAAGGAGACGGATTTAGTGTCCGCTGTGTAAAATAATAGATTTATAAATTATTAAAATCGTAATGATCATGAAAACCGAACTCAAAGGCTGGCTTGCGGACAATACCGTGACCACCGACAACAAAGAAGACAAAATCCTGGTATTGGAAAGCGCCGGAAACCTGACACTAACCGATGTACTGGATGAAATGAAGAAAGAAGATACCGGCTTGCGGGCAGAGACTTTAAAGCATGCCGTCGATCTTTTTCAGCGCACAGTATCAGAATTGGTACTGAACGGATACTCTGTCAATACGGGGCTTTTTCGTGCCGTCCCACAGTTTCGCGGCGTGATAGACAGTGGGATATGGAATCCCGAGAGAAATTCTATCTATGTTTCCTTCAATCAGGATAAGGATTTACGTGAAGCTATCGCACGGACCAATGTGAAAATTCTGGGAGCCAAAGGTGACCCGGCCTACTTCATCGGTGGTGAAGACGCTGCCACCCGTGCCACAGATGGCAGTGCAACTGCCGGACGTAACTATCGCCTGCAGGGCAAGAATATCAAAGTAGCAGGCACAGACTCTGCCGTAGGTATCGTATTGATTGACGAAAAAGGCACAGAAACGAAGTTACCGATGGATATGATCGCCATAAACAACCCCTCGGAAGTATTGGTGCTACTTCCTGCCGACTTGAAAGACGGAACCTATGAACTGCGATTGACTACACAGTTTTCAACCGGTAATAAGCTACTGAAAGTGCCTCGTACGGTGATCCGTAATCTGGTTATCGGTCTTCCTTCAGGAGGAGATGGTGGTATCGTAGATGATCCTACAGCCTGATTTCGGGGAAAGAGGATTTCCCAGTTCAAGGAAGGCTTTCTTCCAAATGTAGGGAGGGCGTCGTTCTTCGGCTGGGGAAGGAGGATTGGGTAAGGGTTCCGTTCTGCATTACTTCAGATTTTATGTGAGGTAGTGCAGAGCGGAGTTTTTGTATAGGGTGCGGCGGCGTTCACCGCTCCTCGCCGCTCTCGTGGCAATGGCAATGCGGGCCCAGCACCCGGTGAGGGAGCGCGCCGTGTCCCAGCAGCTCGATGGGGCAGTTGAAATTCCGTTCCAGCCATTCGGTGTTGACGCTTGCGGCCGGATGATAGTCCAGTGTTTCGTTCACACAGGCGATGTTCTTCACCTGTTGCAGCACCGTCCCGATGTCGTGGCTGACAAGGATGATGGCGCAGTCGCGGTTGATCTCGGCCAGCAACTGGTAGAGGCGGGCTTCGAAGCGCTTGTCGATATAGGTGCTCGGTTCGTCGAGAATGAGCAGTTGCGGGTCGCTGATGATGGCGCGTCCCAGCAGGGCGCGTTGCAGTTGTCCGCCGCTCAGCTGCCCGATAGCACGGTGTTCCAGTCCCTCGAGTCCCATGCGGAGGATGACTTGGCGGGCTTTCTCACGTTGAGGGTCGTCGAAGCGGCTGATCAGCGATTTCTTTGAGCTCAGTCCCGACAGGATCACTTCCAGAACCGAGATGGGGAAGGAGCGGTCGATCGAGTTATACTGCGGCAGATAGCCCGTCGTGAGCGGTTCGTGATGCTTGACGATCTCTCCTCCCGTGGGGCGGAGCAGTCCCAGGATGCACTTGATGAGGGTGGTCTTACCCCCGCCGTTGGGACCGATGATGCCGAGAAAGTCACGCTCGTAGACTTCCAGGTTGACATCGTGGAGCACAGTGCGTCCGTCGTAGGCGGCCGAAAGGCCCCGGATGGAGAGGAGGGAGGCAGAGGCTGTTCCTTCCGTATGCTTGTGGCTGTTTCTTTCTTTATCCATAGGTTGGTTGGGGTTAGTTATTATTGTCTGGGTTCACCACAGAGGACGCAGAGGACACAGAGAATATTTTCTCTTTCATATCTTAGAAGCAAGAGATTAAAACTCTGTGCCCTCTGTGTCCTCTGTGGTGAATCCTATTCTGCGCTGAGGCTTTTCGCTACGTTCAGCATCTCCTCCTCCCAGTCGTACGAAAGCGGATTGATGGGTACCACCCGTGTTCCGGTCTGCCGGGCAATGATTTCAGCGTTGCGGCGGTCGAATTCCGGCTGCACGAAGATGATCCGTACCCCTTCTTTGCGGCAGAGATCCATCAGCCCTTTCAAGTGGGCGGGTGAGGGTTCCTTACCCCCTTCCTCGATGCTGATCTGGTGTAACCCGTAGTCGCGTGCAAAGTAAGAGAGGGCCGGGTGGTAAATGATGAAGGCACGGTCGGCTCCGGGTGCCGACAACGTCCGGCGGATCAGGCTGTCCGTCTGCTCGATGCGTTGGCAGAGCGAGTCGTAGCGGGCTTTGTAGTATGCCTCGTTCTCCTTGTCGAGCACGGTGAGTGCCTTGAACGTGTTTCCGGCTATGATCAGTGCGTTGGCTGCCGAGTTCCAGATGTGCGGCTCCACGCCTCCCTCGTGGCGGTGGTCGCCGTGATCGAAGGCGGATTCAAAGATCAGGTCTACCCCTTTCGAAGTGTCGAACACCTGGATGTGGGGCGTATTGTTCATCAGCCGGTCCATCCACGAACGTTCGAAGCCGATGTATCCGATGCGCAGGTACGCCTCGCTCTCGCCCAGCGACACCAGTTGCTGCGGGGTGGGGTCGTATGTTTCGGGGCTGCTGCCTTTGGGCACCATGCTGCGTACGGTAAACTTGTCTCCGGCGATGGCTTCGGTGAAATACCGTTGCGGCTCCATGGTGACGGTGATGATCCGTTCGCCGGTACTGTCCTTTCCACGCCCGGAACAGGCGGAAAGGAGGAGCAGAAAAAGAAAAGCGAAGACGGCCGCACCT
Source organism: Bacteroides sp. FSHCM14E1 (assembly GCF_019633785.1). Classification (NCBI taxonomy): domain Bacteria; kingdom Pseudomonadati; phylum Bacteroidota; class Bacteroidia; order Bacteroidales; family Bacteroidaceae; genus Bacteroides; species Bacteroides sp. FSHCM14E1. Next base: position 78,979 of record NZ_JADKYL010000018.1, on the reverse strand, counting down.
CCGGTTCCTCTCCCCGGGAAGGGGAAGGCGGGGGCGACTGTCGGCTGTTGTATTCGGTTGGTTTTCATAATGGTTATCCTTGTTATCGTTTTAGTTCACCACAGAGGACGCAGAGGGCACAGAGTTTTAATCTCTTGCTTTTAAGATATGAAAGAGAAAATGCTCTCTGTGTCCTCCGTGGTGAGAGGTATCTTCTTCGCCCTCAATATTTCCCTTTTGCCACCCGGAGGGCCCGGAAGCCGTTCCACGGTGAATCCTGCTGCCTGCAGCATCCTCCGTACCACTCCTTTGGCGCAATACGTAGTCAGTATTCCGTCCTTTTCCATCATAACGTACAGGCGGTCGAATAGTTCTTGCGTCCACATCTCCGGCTGCTTCTCCGGCGCGAAAGCGTCGAAGTAGATAAGGGAGAATAGCGGTGAATGATCAGCGATGGACGGTGAATGATCAGCGATCGGCGACGGACACTCCATGCTTGTGAAGTCTCCCTGTATCTTCCTCAGGGTGAAATGTGGAGTGATCCGCACGTCTTCTCCCCAGGGCGATGTATGGAGAGCCTTCATCCATTGCGCAGCCTGTTCGTCGCCGTTCGCCTGCCGTTCCCCGTTATTATACCCGAGCTTCTCCACCGTTTCCCATGGCAGGGGATAGAGCTCGATACCTGTATAGTGTACCTGCCTGCCCGATTTTTCCGCTTCGATCAGTGTGAGCAGTGCGTTCAGCCCCGTTCCGAACCCTATCTCGAGGATGCGGGGCGAGGGGGCGGCGGAAGTCTTCAGCCCCATGTCGATGAAGATATGCGAGGACTCCGTCAGGGCCCCTTTGACGGAATGATAGTGCTCGTCCAGTTCGGGAACGAAGAGAGTGGCACTTCCGTCGGCAGTATATTCAATGATTCTTTCCATCTTTCAGTTCTTTACATAACCAGGTTCAGGGCTTCCTGCATCGCTTTCAGCAGGATGATGTAACGTATCAGTTTCCCGGCAAACATCGAAGCGGTGGTCAGCCACACGTTGCTCCGCATGAATCCTAAGGCCATCGATATCACCTCACCGATGGCCGGCAGGAAGGCAAAGAAAGCCATCAGGGCGCCTTTCCCCCGGAGGAAACGCTGCATCTTGTCTATCTTCTTCTTCTTGACCTTGAAGTATTTCTCAATCCAGTCTACTCTGCCCAGGCGCCCCATGTAATAGCACGTCATCCCTCCGGCTGTGTTCCCTAACGAAGCGGAAATGAGGCAGAGAGCAGGGTCGAGCCCTAATTTCACCAGCCCTAACAGTACGATCTCCGAACTGAATGGGACGATGCTTCCGGCCAGCAGCGCCGAAATGAACAGGCCGGGATAACCCCAGTCAATGAGTATCTGTGAAACGGTTTCTATAAAAGCGTCCATATGTTAAAGCAGAATAAGGCGATGAGGGCAACCATCGAACCGATGAAAAAGAGGTTGGACGTCCGGCTGTTGGTCAGTACGAACAGGTGTCCCACCAGGATACTGACGCCGATCAGCAGCAGCGAAAGCAGATTCATGCTCAGGGTGGGTTGCAGCACGATGAACAGGAAGATGCAGAAGTTGAGGAAAATAAGGAAATGCAGATAAGCGCGCGTCCGTATCTTATCCTCGTATCCTGCCACGATGCAATGCACCGAGCTGACCACATACAGGATGAACAGATAGCCTAACGTGACGACTTCCCACAAACGGAAATCGTGCCCGAAGTCGATGGGCCGGAAACTGATCAGGTTGACGAACGGCTGATAGAAAAGCGCCATTTCGTTGTGGAAGAACGCATGTCCCAGTAAGAACCAGTAAGGGACGCTCCAGCCTGTCATTGCCCCACAGAAGCTACGGAACGTGAGCGCCTGGAAGTTGGATGCCCCCAACAGCCAGATGGGGATGAAGTACATCAGTTGCGGAAACACGATGCTGCCCGCGCTCAGAAAGGCGAACGAGTGGAACAGGTATCCGGCGGGCCGGGGGGCCTGATAGCTCTTGAACAGGAAATAAAGCGAGATGAGAAAGGCTACGGCGGCAATGTCGCCCGCATAGAGCAGGTGCATGCCGGGACAGGCCGTGATGAGCAGAAAGTAAAGCGATGTCTGCACGGATGCCCTCATGCGGATGATGGCAAACGTATTATTCAGCTCTATCAGGAAATAACCGATGGCGGCAAAGAGCAGGAAGCTGACAATGCGGTTGGCCCATGCGGGTATGTTTACGATATCCCACAGAGAGTAGGCCGACTCTTTCGTCTCCAGTCCGGGCAGTAGAAAGGAGGTCAGCACCCAACAGGCGATACACGTAAAGATAACGACAGGCAGTGTGAATCTGCCCGCCGTTATCCGGCCTTGTAGTCTTTGGTTTCTCATTATAAATCGAAGCCGATGTCGCGGCGATAGTTCTTGTCCTTAAAGTCAATCATGTCGGCCACCTTGTAGCATTGTGCCAGTGCCCCGGCCTTGTCTTTGCCGTAAGAGCAGATGGCGAGCACGCGTCCGCCACTGGTCACCACCTGGCCGTCCTTCATGGCTGTTCCGGCGTGGAACAGGATGCTGTCCGTTGCCCGGGCTGCTTCCAGTCCGCTGATGGCGTACCCTTTCCGGTAGGCTTCGGGGTATCCTCCGCTGACCATCATCACGCAAGTGGCCGTGCGCGGGTCGATGACGAGTGGCCGGGTGTCGAGGTTGCCTTCGGCCACGCCTTCCAGCAATTCTACCAGGTCGCTTTGTATACGCAGCATCACGCTTTCCGTTTCGGGATCACCCATGCGGACGTTGTATTCAATCACCATCGGTTCGCCTTTTACGTTGATCAGTCCCAGGAAGATGAAGCCTTTGTAGACGATGCCTTCGGCTTTCAGTCCGTTGACGGTCGGTTCGATGATGCGGGTGCGCACCTTCTCCATAAACACCTCGTCGGCAAACGGGACGGGAGTCACGCTGCCCATGCCGCCGGTATTGAGCCCTTTGTCTCCTTCACCGATGCGTTTGTAGTCTTTGGCCACAGGCAACACCTTATAATGGTCGCCGTCCGTCAGCACAAATACGGAGCACTCGATGCCGCTCAGGAACTCTTCGATGACCACCGTTGCCGAGGCATTGCCGAACATACCGCCGAGCATCTCTTTCAGCTCTTTTTGAGCCTCTTCCAAGGTAGGCAGGATCAGTACACCTTTACCGGCGCAAAGTCCGTCTGCTTTCAGCACGTAGGGGGCTTCGAGCGTTTCGAGGAATGCCAGTCCCTCGTCCAGTGTACCGGCCGTTACGCTCCGGTAGCGGGCTGTCGGTATGTGGTGGCGCTGCATGAATTCCTTGGCGAACTCTTTGCTGCCTTCCAGCTTGGCTCCTTCCTTCGACGGGCCGATGACGGCAATCTCTTTCAGGCAGGGATTGTTCTGGAAACGGTCGTAGATACCTTCTACCAATGGGTCTTCCGGCCCTACTACAATCATGTCGATGTTCTCTTCAAGAGCGAATGCTCCTAAAGAGTCGAAATCGGTTGCTTTGATGTTTACGTTCTCGCCTACTTCAGCGGTTCCGGCATTGCCGGGCGCGATGAACAGCTTTTCTACTTTCGGGCTTTGGGCGATCTTCCATGCCAGGGCGTGTTCACGGCCGCCCGAACCTAACAGTAATATCTTCATGTCTTTTTGAGGATTTATATCTTTATAAATAGTCTTCGAAATAACGGGTTATCTTTTCATGCAGATGCACACGGTCGCGTCCCGACACATTGTGCTTGTGGCACGGATAGATGAATAGGTCCGGATACGTGCGGGCGTCGATGCAGGCTTTCATGAACGAAAGGGTGTGTTGCGGCACGCAAGTATCGTCGTGGTCGTCATGGATAATCATCAGGTGTCCCTTCAGGTTACCCGCCAGATTTTTCAGGTTGCACTCCTTGTACCCTTTCGGGTTGCTTTGCGGAGTGTCCATGTAGCGTTCGCCGTACATCACTTCGTAATATCCCCAGTCGATGACCGGACCGCCGGCTACACCTACTTTAAAGATCTCGGGATAGCGGAGGAGGAGGGCAGTGGTCATGTGTCCGCCAAAACTCCAGCCGTGTACTCCGATGCGGTTTCCGTCGACGTAAGGGAGGCTTTTCAGGAATTCGGCTCCTTTCACCTGGTCTCTTCCCTCTTCAATGCCCAGCTGGCGGAAAGTGACGTTCTCAAAGTCGAGTCCGCGGTTGTCGCTTCCGCGTCCGTCCACGGTAAACAGGATGTAGCCTTTGTTGGCCATGTAAATGTCCCAGCCGCGTGCCCCATTCTGCCAACCGTTGGTGACCATTTGTGCATGGGGGCCGCCGTATACATAGACGATGGCCGGATATTTCTTGTTCGGATCGAAGTCTGCCGGTTTGACCAGGCGGTAATACAGGTCTGTTTTGCCGTCTGCCGCTTTGATGGTACCGGTTTCGATGCTTGGCATCTTATAGCCTGCAAAGGGATCGGCTGCCGTGAGCAGGTTGACACTTTTACCGTTCTGTACGTCAAGGATATTAATGCTGCGCGGGACGCTTGGAGAACTGTACTGGTCAATCAGGTAGCGTCCCGAAGGGCTTAGTTTGCCGCTGTGCACGCCTTCGCCACTGCCCAGAGGAGTACGTGCCCCGGTTTTGATATCCACGCGGAACAGGTTGCTCTGCAAGGGCGAGAACTCCGTGCTTGCTATGATAATCTCCTTCTTCTTGGCATCGAAACCCAGCACCTCTTTAACCAGCCATTCGCCTTCGGTCAACTGGCGGAGTTGCTTGCCGCTTGTGTCGTACAGGTAGAGGTGGCTGAAGCCGTCTTTCTGGCTCTGGTAGATAAACTTGCTGCTGTCCCAGGGCAGGAAAATAATCGGTTCCTGAGGTTCTACATACTTGTCGTTTCCCTCTTCAAAAAGAGTAGCCATCAGGTCGCCTGTCTCGGCGTTATACTGGCAGAGCTTGGCATGATTCTGGTCGCGGTTCAGTTCTATTAGGTAGAGACTCTTTTCATCCGGTGCCCAGCTGATATTGGTAAAATAGCGGTCGGTCGGGTCTCCGGCATTGAGATAGATGCTTTTTCCGGTAGCAGGGTTATAGATGCCCACTTTCACCTGGTGGCTGGTCATTCCCGCCATCGGGTAACGGATGTTGTTGACTTCGGCAATAGGAGCGGTGATGTCAACCAAAGGATATTGGGCCACCATGCTTTCGTCCATGCGGTAGAAAGCGAGCAGGTTGCCCGAAGGACTCCAGAAGGTCCCTTTTTGGATTCCGAATTCTCTGCGGTGGACAGCCTGGCCGCATACGATGCCTTGCGGTTCGTTGGTTACGGCTTTGTCGTCTACATAAAGATTATTGCCGATGGTATAGGCCACATGCCCCGTTTCGGGCTGATAATCTCTGTTGACGCCTTCTTTGGGAACTGGGCGCGTACTGATAATCTCGCGGTAGTCGAAATCGTAAACGATGTATTTGTCCGGCAGACTGATCAGCATCAGGCTTTTCTTCGGCCATGGGAAGCTGACATTGTGGAAGTGTTGCAATTTACCGTGGTTGCCGGCTTCTAACGCCTTGTTTACTATATTACGGGTGGTCAGTGGTGTTTCCTTCCCGTTTTTGGGATTTATCATGAACACTACCTCTATTTCCGGTTTGATACACTCATCGCCCCACCATTGCAGGCCGAACAGATTCTCAGCAGAACGGTAGGTGGCTCCGCCCGGGATCAGGTCTTCCAAGGTCGGCGTTTTGGGTTCTTGTGCCATAACGTTTGGTATTAGTAAAGATAAGAGCATTACTAATAAAGCATTCTTTTGTTTACTGTTGGTTTTCATGATTTGCTTTATCATTATTTAGATCCTTTGATTTGTACTCTGCCCAAGTTCGTCGTTCTTGACTGGATGACAGCGCTTATCCGGGCAAGGACCATGTGCTCAGGCACGAAGAGCCGGATGGCAGCCGATTCATCCATTTACAAGCTTCTGTCGGGAAATAGCTTAGTCTTCCTGAGGTTTCTCGATTCTTGGTTCACGATTCCCTTTGAATTCTCTCGGTTTTCTGTCTCCGTATCCCGAACTACGTTCTTCACGCGGTCTTCTTTCCCCTCTGAATCCGCCTTCTTCCCGGCGTGGCTTGAATTCTCTTCTTTCTCTTGGAGCACGTTCGCTGTTTTCATCACTGCCTTCCTGACCCTTGAATTCCTTATATTTACCGTCGAAGATCTGGTATTTGCGGAACTCACACTCCAGGGGACCATTGAATAACGGGGTTTTTATACTCGGTTTCAGTCCGATCTGGTCGAAGCATTCTTCACGGTAAGACAGTATCCATGCATCGTTTCCGACAAAAGCATGTTTGAGGCGTTCGCCGATCATATTATACAGTCCCAGAAGGTCGTTGGTCGAGATACGTTCTCCGTAAGGGGGATTGGTTATGATAATCGACTTTTCAGCCGGTTGTTCAAATTGCTGGAATGGTTGCAATTTCAGGATAATGTCTTTCGATACTCCCGCTGCCTTTACATTATGGGTTGCTATCTCATTGGCTTTCGGGTTATTGTCGTAACCATATATCTTATGGGTGAACTCACGTTCCTGGCTGTCATCGTTGTATATCCGGTCGAACAGATCCTGATTGAAGTCTCCCCATTTTTCAAAAGCAAATTCTTTTCGGAACACTCCCGGGGCAATATTACGCGCAATTAAAGCCGCCTCGATGGGAATAGTACCCGAGCCACACATTGGGTCAATCAAGTCGCACTCGCCTTTCCATCCCGTCATTAAAACCATCCCGGCTGCCAGAACCTCGTTCAATGGAGCTTCTACAGCTTCCTGGCGATAACCTCTCCGGTGAAGTGATTCACCCGAAGAGTCGAGTGAGAGGGTACAGGTGGTCTGTGCAATGTGGATGTTCAGTAGTACATCCGGCTTGCTGATGCGTACAGAAGGACGCTTTCCGTTCAATTCGCGGAAATAGTCGACAATGGCATCTTTTACTTTGTAAGAGACGAACTTGGAATGACGGAATTCATCGCTGAATACTACTGCGTCAACGGCAAAAGTCTTGTCTACATCCAAGATCTCTTCCCAGCGAATGGCTTTGATCTGTTCGTAAACAGCGTCAGCATCTTTTGCGGTGAAGTGCTTGATGGGTTTTAGAATACGGATTGCAGTACGCAGGCAGAAATTTGCTTTGTACATCATCTCTTTGTCACCGGTAAAAGAAACCATACGGCGTCCTATTTGTACGTCGTTTGCTCCAAGTGTTGTCAATTCCCCTGCCAGTATCTCTTCCAGTCCCTGAAAGGTTTTGGCAATCATTTCAAATTGTTCGCTCATAAAATGGATAACATGCCAGTGTGTTAATGCTCCGGTTATGGACCGTGCGACCGGCGTTTTAATGTTGTTAATTATATTATTTTTTTGCTTTTGTCTGTACGATTCTGGCTCCTGCCGGTATGTTTTCGGTTACCCAAATATTACCGCCTACGGTGGCGTCACGTCCGATGGTAATCCGCCCCAGAATGGTAGCGTTGGAGTAGACAATCACATTGTCTTCCAGAATGGGGTGGCGTGGAATACCTTTAATCGGTTTGCCGTCAGCATCCAGGGGGAAGCTTCTTGCACCCAGTGTCACTCCCTGATAGAGTTTCACGTTATTGCCAATGATACTTGTGGCTCCGATCACCACACCGGTACCGTGGTCAATGGTGAAATGTGTGCCGATTCTTGCACCCGGATGTATATCGATTCCGGTTTCACTGTGTGCCATTTCGGTAATGATACGCGGAATTAGCGGTACTCCTAATTCCAGGAGTTCGTGTGCGATGCGATAGTTGCTGATTGCTTTAATGGCGGGATAGCAGAAGATCACTTCACCGAAACTTTGTGCGGCAGGGTCACCATTGTAGGCTGCTTCCACATCTGTGGCCAAAACACGACGCAGATGGGGGAGTTTACTGATGAACTTAGCCGCCAGACGAGCCGCTTCTTCACGTTTCGACTCGGTGCATTCATTGCATTGGTCACCATTGCCAAAACACAATCCGGCAAGAATTTGCTCTGTGAGCAGATTGAACAGTTTTTCTACATTGACACCGATATGGTAGTTGATAGTGCGGCTGTTGACTGTTGAGTTTCCGTAATATCCCGGGAAGAGAATGGAGCGCGCTAATTCGATAACATCGCACAATACCCGTGGCGAGGGCAATGGCTCACCGTCTTTATGTTGGTGAAACAGTCCTTTGTATGATTCGCTTTCCGATAGCTCATCGACTGTTTGTGTCAGGATGTGAGTGAAGTTCAGTGGACTCATTATGAGGCTATTCTAATTATATTGGCTACAAAGATATGAATAATTGCGCATAAAAAGTAGTTCGTTTGTTATCGAATTTAAAAAAAGGATGTATTTTTGTTGGGTATTACACGTGAAATCAAAACAATGAGGCATAAAACAAACCGGGCAATTGTATTTTTTTGTTTGTTATTACTGTTAACGGGCTGTAAACAAAACACAAGCCATTCTGATTTAGCTTTTCCGGGCATGAGTTCGGACTCTGTGGAACGGTGCGCCCAGGATTCATTGTTTACCAATACTCAATATTCACGTCATCTGTTGCGACAAGCCTTATCGGGCACCTCTGACAGCCTATCCTATTACCGTCTTTTATCATTCTATTCCAAATCTTATTTTGTTACAGCGGATTTTGATTCAATCCTGTATTATAATCAGTTTATTAAGCGTTTTTGCGACAAGGTTACACCTTCACCGGAGGTACATGATTTGCTTTCTACCGTTTATAATATAGAGGGTAACGTTCTGATGCAGCGTACTCTGCCCGACTCTGCAATCATCTCCTATGAAAAAGCATACAAAGAAAGGTTACAGGGAAAGGAGCCGGACTATCTGCCGGACTTATGCATAAATCTGGCTGATGCCAATGTTCATAAAGGAGATTATACGTATGCTGCGTATTACTATCGCCGGGCCTTGTTTCTTTGCGATTCCCTCGGATTACCGGATCGTAATAAGTTTCCGGTTTACTATGGTCTCGGACAGACATACATGGAATTGCGCGACTTTGAACTTTCCAATCATTATTATGAGTTGGCCGGGGCTTTTTTTGACCGTATGAGCGTTTCTGAGAAATGGACTTATCTGAATAACCGGGGAAATCATTTTTATTATAAGAAAGATTACCCCCAGGCTGTCTGTTACATCAGTCGTGCATTGGATGTGGTAGAGTCTTATCCGCAAATGGTTTTTGAGCAGAATCTTTGTAAGGCAAATCTCGGTGAGCTTTATGTGATAACCAATAAACTGGACTCAGCGCAACTATATCTGGACGAAAGTTATAGGTTCTTCTCCGAAATCGGGAATCAATCGGCACTCTATTACATAGAGACACAAATGATTGAGCTTGCACTTAAAAAGGGGAATGTGGCTCTTGCCGGACAAATTATCAAACGCTCGGCCAATTATGGACATATAGATGCCAATATGATAAACATACGTAATCACTACCTTCAGCATTATTACGAACGGGTAGGGGATTATAAAAAGGCTTATGAATATCAGAAATACGATCTTCAACTTAATGATTCTATTCGCAATGAACGGGTTCGTACTCGCGTTGCAGAATTGGATATGCGTTATCGGCAGGATACGATTGTGATGCGTAGAGAGTTGGTGATTGAGAAACAAAGAGGGGAGATGAAGGAACTGAAACTGACAGCATATCTATGGGCTTTGGTTTGTATTGTATCTGTTGTCGTGGCAGGATGTATTTATTGGTATATGAAGAAGAAGCGTATGTTTCTTCAGGAACGGCATATCAATCAGATCGGGCGTCTTCGCATGGAGAATATTCGAAACCGTATTTCACCCCATTTTACATTTAATGTGCTGAATCGTGAGATTAGTCAGTTTAAGGGTGACGGGGCTTTGTGTGATGATCTTACGGAGCTGGTCAGGCTGCTTCGTAAGAGTTTGGAGTTTACGGAGAAACTTAGCGTTTCTCTTTATGATGAACTGGAATTTGTGAAAACCTATATTCGTCTGGAGCAGGGACGGCTCGGAGATGATTTTTCAATGGATATAAAGATCGAAGGGGGCTTGGATATTCAACAAGTGATCATCCCCTCAATGATTGTACAGATACCGGTAGAGAATGCGTTAAAACATGGGCTGTCCGGAATCGAAGGTTTAAAGTCGCTCCGCATATCAGTCTGCCGGAGAGGCAATGGTATACTGGTTGATATTTGTGATAATGGGCGTGGATATTCACCACAAACTATGTCATCTGCGCGTGGGACAGGAACAGGGTTGAAGGTACTTTATCAGACCATTCAGCTATTGAATGATAAAAATCGAGAGAAGATATGTTTCGAGATAAAAAATCTGGCGAATAATGGGCAGACCGGAACACAGGTTTTAGTCTATATACCATTTGGCTATTCTTACAATTTATAAAGATAGGAAATATGTATAAGGTGATTATTATAGATGATGAGAAGGCTGCTATTGAGGCTTTGCGTCGGGATCTGGAAATGCAGGCTGATCTGGAGATAAAAGGGACAGCCGGCAATGGGGCAAAAGGGAAGAAGCTTATCATGGATATACATCCTGACCTTTTGTTCCTGGATATAGAATTGCCTGATATTCAAGGAATCCGTTTGCTTAGTGAGATTCGTGAGCAGGTCTTGTGGGACATGAAAGTCGTTTTCTATACTGCTTATGATAAATATTTGCTGCAGGCTCTGCGTGAGTCAGCCTTCGATTATTTGCTGAAACCTTATGATACTGAAGAACTGAACTTGATTATTGAGCGTTACCGTAAAACAATGGCTGCTGCCCAACCCATTCCCTCTTTCTCTTCTGCTGTCGGCACTTTAATTCCCGGTAGGGATCTATTTATGATCAGTACAGTGACAGGTTTCAGATTTCTCCGTCTTGAAGAAATAGGATATTTTGAATATTTGAAAGATAAGCGCTTGTGGCAAGTGGAGCTTTTTAATCAAACAAAGCTTTGTTTGAAGAAAAATACAACGGCTGGGGATATAACCGGTTACTCCGATGCATTCGTACAGATCAGCCAGTCGGCTATAATCAACATCAATTATTTGGCAATGATTAAAAGTAAGCAGTGCCTGCTTTATCCTCCTTTTAGTGATAAAGAGGACTTAGTTATTTCACGGGGATTTTTGAAGGAGTTGCAAGAACGCTTCTGTATAATTTAAGGTTTTTCTGTCAGATAAGCTTTTATTTTGCCATTTATACCTTGTCTGCAACCATATATCCTATTTTTAGATAAAGAGGAGTTGTTGTACTCTCTCTTTGCTTGTATCTTTGTGAGGTACGATTACTCTTAAAAAATACTGAGATGAACAGTATTAAACAATTAAACAATTCTCTTGATAGTTAACTGGTTGGGTAAAGCCGGAGCTTTTTGTGAAAAAACTCCGGCTATTTTGTCGGGGTACTTTTAAAGGTCATTTCTTTGATTTACTCTTTTATGTTTCACGTGACACAAAAAAAAGACCGAAGCTACTGCAACGGTCTTTTCAGAGTATGTATTGTGTTAGATCTTTAAGAGAGTAAAGTATTGGAGAACTATAGATTAGGGTTATCCATTGTAACAGTCATTTCCGGAGCCAGTATAAATTCTTGTTTCCGGTTATTCCATTTATAATAGTTTGTAGTAACAGTTTTGCCTTCGTATGTATAGCGAACGAGCAGATCATTTTCCCAGTTATTTTTATAGCTGTTCCATTTCATGGTCTGACTTTCAATCATACGTTTATTGGTATCGTATTTATAGTTGTATTTCATGTAATTGGCCAAAGAAGAACCTTCCATTTTATAAACGGTTTGTCCTACAAGCATGCCGTTTTCTTCTTCAGAGTTATAAATAAGATTGTTATCATAGTTCCGTGCACAAACTGTAATGCTGCTTACTAAAAGAACTGCTGATAATACTGCTGTTTTTAAAAATCCTGTTGTTTTCATGATATCTGTTTTTAAGTCTTTGAATTGTCAAATTTCCAATGTTAGTTGGTTTTAACGGCGACAAAGTTACATATAAAACGGATATAAATGCATAAAACCCGAAGTTTTTTATCATATTGTCAATTGTTGGCTTCCGGTTGAGATTACTTTTTGATCCATTTAATAGAAAAAAGATATCCGGCAGGTAGTTTGCCGGATATTTATATAAACAGTAAGTATTTTTAGATGCTTTTTAAGTAGCTTTCTGAATGAATGGTTAATGATTGTTATCAATGTGCTTGCAGCCAGTTTGTACCCCATCCGCAATCTGCTTTTAAAGGGACATGCATACGATAGGCTTTCTCCATTTCTTCAATAACCACTTGCTCTACTATCTCTTTTTCTTTTACCGGTACACTGAAGTTCAGTTCATCGTGTACTTGCAAAATCATTTTAGCTTTCAAGCCTTCAGCTTTAAAACGTTCATAAATACGGGCCATAGCAACTTTGATTATGTCCGCTGCACTTCCCTGTATCGGAGCATTGATTGCATTGCGTTCTGCATATCCCCGCACTACCGCATTGCGTGAGTTGATATCCGGCAGGAAGCGTTTGCGATGGAAAATGGTTTCAACATAGCCGTGTTCACGCGCCACTTGAATACTTTTGTCCATGTAGGCTTTTACTTGCGGATAAGTTTCAAAATAACCGTCTATCAGTTCTTTGGCTTCTTTGCGGTCTACATTCATACGTTCGGCCAAACCGAAAACGGAAATACCATAAATGATGCCGAAGTTGGCAGTCTTGGCTTTACGCCGCATGTCTGCAGTTACCTCCTTTATATCTACTTTATAGATCTTAGCCGCTGTAGCAGCATGAATATCATAGCCGCTGAGAAAAGCATCAATCATGTTTTTATCTTTGCTCAAGTGCGCCATTATACGTAATTCAATCTGTGAATAGTCGGCGGAAAAGAAGCTGCAACCGTCATCGGGAATAAAGGCTTTACGGATTTCTTTGCCATCTTCGTCCCGGATCGGAATGTTTTGCAGATTAGGGTTACTGGAACTGAGTCTTCCTGTTGCAGTAACAGTTTGATTGAATGAGGTATGTATGCGGCCTGTTCTTGGATTGATCAGTTGTGGAAGAGCATCAATGTAAGTGCTTAATAGTTTCTTTAGCCCTCGGTATTCCAGTATTTTACCGATAACATCATGTTTGTTGCGTAAGCTTTCTAAGACCTCTTCTGAGGTGACGTACTGTCCGGTCTTTGTTTTTTTAGCTTTTTCTACTATTTTCAATTTATCGAACAGTATTTCTCCTACCTGTTTGGGGGATGCAATGTTGAATTCTTCTCCGGCGAGGTTATAGATCTCTTTTTCGATACTCTGTAATCTTGTGGTGAAGTGCTCTGACGATTGTTTCAATGCTTCCGTATCTAAACGGACTCCGTTGCTTTCGATATTGACAAGAACGGGAACAAGAGGCATTTCTATTTCATAAAATAATTTCTCAGCATCATTCTTCTTTAATTCCTGTTCCAGGATATTTTTTAGCTTAAGCGTGACATCTGCATCTTCACAGGCATACAGATAAACATCTTTGGGAGAGAGGTCGCGCATGTTTTTTTGTCCTTTTCCTCTCGGCCCAATTAACTCTTCAATATGGATCGTCTGATAATGCAGGTAGATTTCTGCCAGATAGTCCATGTTATGCCGAAGCTCCGGTTGGAGTACATAATGTGCCACCATGGTATCAAAGAGTCTGCCTCGGATTTCAATGCCATAGTTCTGAAGAACGAGCATATCATACTTTATGTTTTGTCCAACCTTGAGTGACTTATCGTTTTTGAAAACAGATTCAAATTCCTGAACGATTTTAGTCGCTTCTTCTCGTCCCGCTGGTACCGGAATATAAAATGCCTGATTTTCGGCGATACTAAAGCTCATTCCGACCAACTCTGCATCCATCGGATCTGTTCCGGTTGTTTCCGTATCTAACGCAAGAATTTCTGATGTCAGCAATTTTTTAATTATTTCCTGTCTTTTTGATTCAGTATCAATGAGTTGATAGTCGTAGGTTAATGAATTTAAGCTTTCCAGATTTGATTTTTTCTCTTCAGTTGGAGTGTCGGGCGTAAATTCTTCGAATAGATTACCTTGAATGGGACTATTTTCTTGACTAAACAGTGGTCCGGCAGGAGAGGGGGACGGTGATGATTCTTTTTTGAATATCCGTTCCATCAATGTACGAAATTCCAGCTCCTCAAAGATTTTGCGGAGTGCTTCTTCGTCTGCTTGTTCGCGGACAAGTGAATTCATGTCGAGTTGGATCGGTACATCTATTTTAATTGTTGCCAGGAACTTTGAGAAAATGATCATTTCCTGGTTCGTTTCAACTTTTGTCTTCAATGCTCCCTTCAACTGATCGGTATGTTCAAGGAGATTTTCAATGCTGCCAAACTCAGCAATTAATTTCTGAGCTGTTTTTTCTCCTACTCCCGGGCATCCCGGAATATTATCGGAGGAGTCACCCATCAGTCCGAGCATATCGATAACCTGTGCCGGAGATTGGATATCGAATTTAGCTTTTACTTGTTCTATCCCCATTACCTCAAATTCTTTATCTCCATATTTGGGGCGATACATGAATACATGATCTGTTACCAGTTGACCATAATCTTTGTCGGGAGTCATCATGTAAGTGGTGATACCCTGTTTCCCGGCTTCTGTTGCCAAAGTCCCGATTACGTCATCTGCTTCGTATCCCGACACTTCGAGGATGGGAATTCGGTAAGCTCTGATGATATCTTTTATAATAGGTACGGAAAGGCGGATTGCTTCCGGAGTTTCTTCGCGTTGGGCTTTGTATTGCTCAAAAGCTTCGTGGCGGAACGTGGGGCCTGATGGGTCGAATGCAACTCCGATGTGAGTGGGGTTCTCTTTCTTCAATACTTCTTCCAGAGTGTTAACGAATCCCAGTATGGCCGATGTATTAAATCCCTTGGAATTAATGCGGGGATTTTTTATGAACGCATAGTACGCCCGATATATAAGAGCATAAGCATCTAAGAGGAACAGTTTGCTGTTTTGATTCATATTTTTCAGTTTTTTCATGGTAAAAGTACAAAAAAATACCGTATTAACCGTTTTATTATTACTTTTGTGCTCAAATAGTGTGTGCATGGATAGCTTATCTTTAATAAAGTCCCCGATTACTACGGAGCTGGAAGATTTCAAAAATCTGTTTGATAGTTCTCTGTCCAGTTCAAATCTTTTGCTTAATAATGTGATTGCTCACATCCGGCAGAGGAATGGTAAGATGATGCGCCCTATTCTTGTGTTGCTTGTAGCAAAGCTTTATGGAGAAATAAAGCCTGCTACTTTACATGCAGCTGTATCCCTTGAACTTCTTCATACGGCAAGTCTGGTGCATGATGATGTAGTGGACGAAAGCACGGAACGTCGTGGTCAACTGTCAGTAAATGCCATTTTTAATAATAAAGTAGCGGTATTGGTGGGGGATTTTCTTTTGGCAACGAGTCTGGTACATGCCGAGCGCACTCGCAACCATGATATTATCGGTGTGGTAGCATGTTTAGGACAAGATCTGGCAGAAGGAGAAATACTGCAACTTTCCAATGTCAGTAACCGGGAATATTCCGAAACGATTTATTTTGATGTTATCCGCAAGAAGACAGCTGCTCTTTTTGCAGCATGTACCAAGGCTGCAGCGCTTTCGGTAGAAATAACCGATGAAAAGGCTGAATTTGCGCGTCTTTTTGGCGAAAATATTGGAATCTGCTTCCAGATAAAAGATGATATTTTCGATTATTTTGAGAGTAAAGAGATTGGTAAACCTACCGGAAACGATATGCTGGAGGGTAAGTTGACTTTACCAGCATTGTATGTACTTAATACTACTAATGATGCATGGGCGCAGGAAATGGCTCTCAAAGTGAAGGATGGTACGGCTACAGTAGACGAAATAGCCCGTTTGATTGAGTTTATCAAACAAAACGGAGGGATAGAGTATGCCATAAAAGTAATGTACGAATATAAAAAACGCGCTCTTGATTTATTGCGTATACTCCCGGATTCGGTAGTAAAGACTGCCCTGATTACATATGTGGATTATGTCGTTGATCGAGATAAATAACTTTTTTATTTCAGTGTTCTTTTTTTCCATGGGCTTTCTTCATCTTCTGTCGCTTTTCGGTAGAGGCTAATATTTCTTTCCTGTTTTTCTTTTTCAGAAGCCTCCATTGCTTGTCCCAAAAGGAAACTTTTTCCTACTTCAGTCCAATTGCTAAAAGCTTGCATACATTGTTGGCCCGCCGAACAAATATAATTCCACGCAAGGTCTTCATTAATATATCCGGTATCGTAGGCTATCCGTACCAGGCATACCATTCTTCCCATATCCCATGCTAATACCCCTTTTTTTAAGTCTTCTTCTTTGATTTCAACAGCCTGACCAGCTTTTGTACAAGTGATAAAATTGTGTAGGTTGTTGCATTTTCGTATGAAAAGTTCAATGCCGAAAAAACGCTCCCGTAGTTTTTCCTCCAGTTCTTTGGGAGCATATTCTGACAGTAGAAAGGGTAGGAGAATACTGAATGAAGTACGGTCGCCTTCATCATGCAGGAAGTGAATCATTTCAATAACAGCCGTTTCGTTTTTGATTCTTGGACTTCTCTGAAGAAGTTTAGAGAGGGTTTCTTGGTTTGCTCCTGTTGTCAGACTATCTACATAGAAATGCTCTTGCAGACTTGGAATCAGACTGATAAATAATCCGGTTTCCTTTGCCTTGTCTAAACTCTCCCTTTGTTGGTTCCGGTTGAATTGTTGAAATAATGCCTGTTCTGTCATACTCTTGTTTATTTTAATTCTTTGTTAACCGAAAAGCGTGAGAACTGTTGCTCTGTATCTTTCCTGGGGCTTCGGCAAGCCGTTATGATGATACAAGCAACAGTCTCACGCTCCGTTCGATATATAACAAGAGTATATACGTGAAGGTGCGTGAGACCCGTTTGCTTATTACCTTTCATAACATGAATTTTGCCGAATTCCAGGAAAAAGATAATAATTGAAACGTTCTCTAATACAATGATTTAGCCTATTCTCTGTGGGCTAATATCAACGCAAAGATAGAAAAATCTTCTGACTTCTCTATAGGTAACTTTAGTTTTTCTTAAATAAAAATACCGTGTCACCCCACATTAATAAAGGGGACGACACGGCATGACATATTTGATTGCTAATGTAGCCTTTAGAAGAATTTTAGTTCTTCGCCTTTGATTTCAGACAGGAGCAGATTTGCCAAACGACTGGTTCCCAAACGGAACAGTTTGTTACTAAGCCATTCTTCACCTAATATCTCTTTTACAATGGTATAATAAATCAAGGCATCATTTACGCTGTTAATGCCGCCGGCCGGCTTAAAACCTATTTTATTTCCGGTTTGTTCGTGGTATTCTTTGATGGCCTGGCACATTACATAAGCTGCTTCCGGAGTTGCTGCCGGTTGCTGTTTTCCGGTGGATGTTTTGATGAAATCGGCTCCGGAATACATCGATAGGATAGAAGCTTTTTTAATGTTAGAGGCAGTCTTTAGAGCACCTGTTTCAAGGATTACTTTCAGATGATGTTCTTTGCAAGTTTCCTTTAGCTCCATAATTTCTTCACACATCGTTTCGTAGTCACCGTTTAGAAATGCCCCTACAGGAATCACGATATCTATTTCGTCGGCTCCGTCAGCTACTGCCATTGCGGTTTCTGCTATCTTTATTTCAGTAAATGTTTGCGAAGAGGGGAATCCTCCTGATACGCAAGCGATATTTACACCTTCCACCTCGAGTGTATCTTTTACCACCTGTGCAAAATTAGGATATACACAGATTGCCGCAACGTTCTTCAGATCAGGAAATTCATTATCGAACTGATTCACTTTTTCAGTGAATCTCATGACACTTTCATCGCTGTCTGTCGTATTGAGTGTGGTCAGATCAATACAGTTGAAAAGGAATTTTTTTACCTCCTCCGTATTGTTCTCCGGTACTTTTTTATCAATTAATGCTGCAACTTGAGCCTGTACGTCAGCATCGTTCAGTTGCGTGTTGTACTTAGCCAAAGCGGTCAGGTACTTGTCTTGAGGAGTATCATTCATTTCCATGTTCTCTCAGTTTTGGATTGTTGATATGTCTTTTATTATCTCTTTGAGTTTTCTTTTCCAGATTTCGTGCAAATGCCTCTGTGAGGTTTACGCCGGTTTGGTTCGCGATACACAGGAGCACCCAGAGTACGTCTGTTATTTCATCACTGATGTTGTCTTTTTCGCCTTCCTTAAAAGATTGATCGCCATATTTGCGAGCCATAATGCGGGCCAATTCGCCTACTTCTTCCGTGAGAACAGCCATATTGGTCAGTTCGCTGAAATAACGTACACCGTATTCGTGTATCCACGAATCGACGGCTTTCTGTGCTTCTTCTAATGTCATTATTCCTTGTTTTTGGTATCAATACAAATAGTTACAGGCCCATCGTTCAATAATTCTACTTTCATATCGGCTCCGAATTCTCCTGTTCCCACTTCCTTCCCTAATGCACAACTCAAATCTTTGCAGAATTGTTCATAAAGCGGGATTGATATTTCCGGTTTGGCGGCCTTAATATAGGATGGACGATTTCCTTTTTTTGTAGATGCGTGTAGTGTAAACTGACTGATTACCAATATATCACCTCCTGCATCTAAGATTGATTTATTCATAACTCCGTTTTCGTCATCAAAGATGCGGAGATTTACGATTTTCTTGCACAGCCAGTCAATATCCTCCTGTCCGTCCGTATCTTCAATACCTGTCAGAATCATCATTCCTTCCCGAATTGCGGATTTACAGTGTCCGTCAATTGTGACTGAAGCGTGGCTGACGCGTTGTATAACTACTCTCATTCAAATTATATTGCTTAATCTTTACTATTGCAAAGATAGCTATTTTTAGCGATTATTGAGACCCTCTTTTACGATTTTTGCCTTCGATTCACCTATTACCGTGGCCACTTCTTCCATAGAAGCTTCTTTGATACGTTTTACGCTTTTGAACTCTTTCAGCAGGAGGGTTTTCGTTTTCTCCCCGATTCCCTTGATGCTGTCCAGAGCGGATGATACCTGTCGTTTGCTACGTTTGTCTCTATGGAAAGTAATGGCGAAGCGGTGTACTTCATCCTGGATCTGTTCCAATAGCCGGAATAAAGGGCTATGCTGTTTGATGCCGATTGTTTGAGGTGGGAAACCGAAAAGCACTTCAGAAGTTCGGTGTTTGCGGTCTTTGGCAAGCCCGGCAATAGGGATGTCCAGTTGCAACTCTTCCATTACTTGTCTGACTACCTCCATTTGCCCCTTTCCACCGTCAGTGATAATCAGGTCGGGCAGGGGAGATTCTTCCTCTAAGACGCGTTGGTATCGTCTTCTGACAACCTCTTTCATTGAGGCATAATCATCGGCACCTACAACTGTTTTGATATTGTATTTTCTGTAATCGTTCTTTGATGGCTTTGCTTTTTTAAAGACTACGCAGGCTGCCACTGCATCTGTCCCCTGGATATTTGAGTTATCAAAACATTCTATTTGCATCGGCAATCTGTCCAGATGTAGCTCCTGCTGAATCTCCTTCATCAGACGCATACTGCGTTGTTCGGGATTCAGTTTTTCAGCTTGCTTCATCCTGTCAGCCTTATATTGTTTTACGTTGAGTAGAGATAGTTCCAGCAGCTTCTTTTTATCGCCTCGCTGAGGTATGGTGAATGTGACGTTGTTCAACTCCATTTCTATATCGAAAGGAACGATAATCTCACGCGAAGCGCTTTTGTAACGTTCTCTCATTTCGATAATGCCCAATGTGAGCAGTTCTTCTTTTGTTTCATTCAGTTTCTTCTTGTACTCAAAAGTGAAAGCCTGATTGATAGCTCCGTTGGTGATATGGAGATAGTTGATGAAAGCTGATTTCTCACCGTCTTCTTCGATCGAGAATACATCTATGTTATGCAGTACCGAACTGACAACCTCGGATTTCGAACGGTAATTTTCTATTAATGCGTATTTTTCTTTCACCTTTTGTGCTTCCTCGAATTTCATTTCAGCGGCTAATTCCTGCATCTGTTGGTACAGCATTTTGCTTATTTCCTGAGTATTCCCTTTAAGGATCTCTTTTATTTCAGAGATGTTTTTCAGGTATTCTTCTTGTGATTGCAGTCCGATGCATGGTCCGGCACAGTTCTTGATGTGATATTCAAGGCATACATTGAACTTCCCTGCGCGAATATTCTCAGGTGAAAGGTTTAGGTTACATGTGCGTAAAGGGTATAAATGCTTTATCAAATCGAGTACGGCATGCATGGACGGAGCGTGACTATATGGGCCGTAATAGGATGAACCGTTTCGGATGATACGCCTGGTTTTGAATACTCTTGGAAAGTATTCGTTCTGTACACAGATGGACGGATATGTTTTATCGTCTTTCAGCAGGACATTGTAACGCGGCTTATACTTCTTGATCAGGTTATTTTCAAGCAGTAACGCGTCTTCCTCTGAATTTACCACGATGTAGCGTATGTCTGCGATCTTGCTTACTAATACACGGGTTTTTCCGGGTTGATGTTCTTTGCTGAAATAGGAATTAACTCTTCGTTTCAGGTTTTTTGCTTTTCCTACATAGATAATGGTGCCTTCGGCATTCAGATATTGATAAATGCCGGGCTTTTCAGGAAGGTTTGAAACAATCCCTTTTAAGTATTCGCTGGTTTTAAGTTCTTGATCTGTATCCATAAAAAAGGGCATAGTGATTATCACTATGCCCTGCAAATATATTCATTTTATTTATAACGACAATACGGATTGTACCTCTACGTCTTTGTCGTTTTCGAATACTTTTTCCCCATTCAACTCTTTTAATTCAATAATGAAGTTGATATATACTTTCTTCGGATGGAGTTTCTTCACGAGATTACAGGCAGCTTTCATTGTACCTCCGGTTGCCAGCAGGTCATCGTGCAATAATACTACATCATTTTCGTTCAAGGCGTCTTTATGTATCTGCACTGTATCTTTGCCGTATTCTTTGTCATAGCTTTCTTCCATTGTCTCGGCAGGGAGTTTCCCGGGTTTACGGATGGGTATGAATCCTGCTCCAAGGCGGGTTGCGAGAATCGGGCCCATAATAAAGCCCCGTGATTCGATACCTACTACCTTGGTGATCCCTTTATCTTTGTACATTTCGTACATAATATCCGAGAGTTCCTGGAGGCGCTCCGGGTCTTTGAACAGTGTAGTGACATCATAGAATAAAATTCCGGGTATTGGGAAATCCGGTATTTCCCGGATGCTTTTTTTAAGCTTCTCTTTGCTCATAATCATTGTTTTATATCGTTTCTTTAAATGTTTTGTTTCACGTGAAACGCAAGTGCCCTATCGTCCGGAAAGGACCAGTAATACGTTGATGTCGCTTGGCGAAACACCGGGAATCCGGCTTGCTTGCGCTATTGTTTCGGGATCGATTTTCTTAAGCTTCTGCCGGGCTTCAGTCGAAAGTGATTGAAGATTGTCATAATCGAACTTGCCTTTTATCTTAATACTTTCAAGTCTCGCCAACTTGTCAGCGATGATGCGTTCCCGTCCAATGTAGCCTTCATATTTGATTAGAATTTCTGCAGCTTCCAGAATTTCGTCTTTCCTTTCATCTGTGATTTTTTCTAATTCGCGTTTAAATGCCGGTATGTGTTCGGAGATGTTCTCTATTGTAATCTGCGGACGATTAATCAAATCAATCAACTTGCATCCGTGGCGTAGGGGAGTAGTCCCTAATTTTTCAAGTGCATCGTTTATTAATGCAGCTTTAATTGAATAGTTACGGGCAAAGTTTACGATGCTTTCTATTGCTTCACGCTTGCTCTTTAATAAAGCATAGCGGTCCTCTTTTACTAACCCCAATTTGTATGCTCTTTCTGTGAGTCGCATATCTGCATCGTCCATGCGAAGAAGAATGCGATATTCGGCTCGTGAAGTAAACATGCGATAAGGTTCGTCAACTCCTTTAGTCACGAGGTCATCGATTAATACGCCAATATATGCTTCATCTCTTGCTAAGGTGAAAGGCTCCCCGCCATGGCAATTGATGTGTGCATTAATACCTGCAATGATACCTTGTCCGCCGGCTTCTTCATATCCGGTAGTACCATTTACTTGTCCGGCGAAGAAGAGATTTCTGATTTTCTTCGATTCCAACGTGTGTTTTAGTTGTGTCGGATCGAAGTAGTCGTATTCGATTGCGTATCCCGGTCGATAAATAACGAGGTCTTTGAAAGCGGGAACCTTCTTCAGTGCTTTTATCTGTATATCCATCGGCAAAGATGAAGAGAATCCATTCAGATATAATTCCTGCGTAGTTTCTCCTTCCGGTTCAAGGAATAACTGGTGCTGTTCTTTATCGGGAAAGGTTACGATCTTTGTTTCGATACTCGGGCAATAGCGTGGTCCGATACTTTGTATTTGCCCGTTGAAAAGGGGAGAATCGGATAGGCCGTTGCGCAGAATGTCATGTACTTCTTCATTTGTAAAGCATGTCCAGCATTGCAATTGCTTAAGATGTCGCACACTGGTATTCATGAATGAGAATTTGTGGAAGTCGCATTCGCCATCCTGAGTGTCCATCAGTTCGTAATGTACGCTTCTTCCGTCAATACGTACAGGAGTGCCGGTCTTCATTCGTCCGTATTCAACGCCATGTTTCGCGATGGATTCGGTTAATTCGTAAGAGGCCGGTTCTGCCATACGTCCACCCGGAAGTTTTGTTTTTCCGACATGCATCAGTCCGTTCAGGAAAGTTCCTGCGGTCAATACGATACATTTGGCGTGAAACGTCACATCCCAGAAAGTCTTCAGTCCCACAACCTCTCCGTTTTCAACGATAATTTCCTTTACGGTATCCTGCCAGATATGTAAATTAGGTATATTTTCTAATATTTCACGCCAGGCCCAGATAAATTTATTCCGGTCGCACTGTGCACGCGGGCTCCACATAGCCGGTCCTTTCGAACGATTTAGTATACGGAACTGGATAGCTGTCTGATCTGTTACCAATCCCATGTAGCCACCCAAAGCATCTATCTCACGTACAATCTGTCCTTTAGCAATCCCCCCTACAGCAGGGTTACAGCTCATTTGCGCCACCTTGTTCATATCCATAGTGATAAGACAGGTTTTTGAGCCTAAATTTGCTGCCGCTGCAGCAGCCTCACAGCCTGCATGTCCAGCACCAATTACAATAACGTCGTACTTAAAATCCATTGAATCAATGTTTATTTCTTAACCGCGCAAAGTTACGAAAAAGTTGCCAGTTGCGGGTTTTATGCAATAAGTTTTAAGTGTTTATAGGTATCACAAACCAATGATTTAATTTATCGATAAGATCTTAATTTTGCCTTTTTACTGTCAAAACGTTTGTGATTTGAACGTTTTAAAAAACGCTATTTGGGACGAAATACTCTTGATAGCTAAAAATATGAGCAATTGGGGTTCTTTTGGAGCGCAGGCGGTCAAATGAAGTTAACTTCATACCTTCGGGAAGTTAACTTTTTGTTGATAAGATACTAATTCTTTCCAAGTACGAAGTTAACATCGTATTAACATGAAGTTAGGTTTTTGTTAAAAGAGGATGAACTTTACACTCAATAAGCTATTTAATAGTGTAAAAAACACCTTTTCTTTTTCTGAAATTCATCAGAAGTGTTTATGCTATTAAATGTCTTTTTGTTGAATCCATCTATTTTTTGCTTTCTAATATCCATGTTCTGGTTTCCTGTTTGGTCTTTTTGCTTGGGAAGGGTATAAATTCTTATCTTATTGAATTTATCTAATTCAAAATGCCAGCGTTTTTTTGAGTATTGTTTCCGGTTGGACGGAAATATGGGGATGTAGGGGAGTCTGAAAATACAGAATGATAGATTATCAATTGTCTTCTTTTGAAAAATTAGGAAGTTACAGAAAAGAGTCGTAAGTTTGTTGGATAGAAAGTATTATAATTATGAATAAGGCATTTCCTACTCTCATTCTTCTATTGTCTTTAGTAGGAGTATTGATCTCTTGTCAACATTCTTCTTCTGCGTATCCCTCTTCTTTAAGGTATGCCGATTCTCTAATGGAAATTTCTCCTGATCATATTTTGAATTATCTCGGTGAGCTTAATGTATCTGCATATTCAAAAGATGATCGGATCTATTTTGGTTTACTTTTGACACAGGCTACTGATAAAAACTTTTTGCCACTTCTTCCCTGTGATTCACTGATTGATGCGGCACTGGATTATTATGTGAAAAAGGATGGTATTCATTGGGCTCGTGCTTGGTTTTATAAGGGGAGGATTCAACGACAAATGAAAATGACGGAAGAGGCCCTGAAGAGTTGTTTTACCGCTTTGCAAGGGGTAGAAGGGAATACGAAAGAGGAATTGAAGTTGAAAGGAATGATTTATGAAGATATGGGAGGGATCTATTTGGATCAGCTCCTTTATCAGAAAGCGTTTGAAGAGTTCTATCATTCTTATCAGTGCGATTCTTTGCTGAATGATGAAAGGATCTTAATGTATTCTCTGTCGAATATGGGCTGGGTGCGTGTAGTTGAAAAAAAAGAAGAAGAAGCCTCTTTTTATTTGGATCAAGCTTTACGGTTGGCTTCGGCTTTGAATGATTCCATTTTTATAAGTGATCTATATGAACGCATGAGTTTAAATTGTGAGAATGTGGACTCTGCTTTTATATATGCCTGTTTGGCAGAAAACTATTTGACTAAGAAGAACGACTCCATTAGTTTGTGGCTAACATTTGGTGAGTTATATTTGGATAAACAGAAGCTGGATTCCGCAGAATATTATTTAAAACGTATTCTAAATACTTCTGATTTCGAACGGAAGATATTAGCTTCATATTCTTTGGCAGAGGTTGAACAGATCAGAGGAAATTATCAACGTGCTTTTGAATATCAGTCTTATTATGGCGATAATATAGACTCTATTTTCTCTTTAAATCATGCATCTGATATCGAGCGGTTGGCCTATAAATATGATTCGGAAGCGAAGATTACAAAAGAGAAGGAAAGCCGGAAGGTTTTAATTCACCGAATCTGTTATGGAGTAATTTTGTTCGTGCTGATCATTGCTATCGTTTTTCAACGAATCCATCGATGTCGAAAAATAGCTCAAGTGTTGTATGAGCAGCGCGTTGCTTATTTAAAAGAGCGCGTTGCTTCGTCACAGTTCCACATAGAACGTTTGGAAGCTGAAATCAGTTCTTTAAAACAAATAGGTGTGGAACGCGAGCAAGAAATTGTATTGAAGCAATCAGAGTTGCGTCGTATTGTTGACGAGAAAGCGCATTTACGTAATAGTCTATTTAAGGAGACATCTATTTTTAAGCGTATTCAAGAACTAAGCAAACAAGTGAAGCGAGAGTGTGATGAAACGATAAAGAATCCCAAAGTACTTCTTGCGAAAGAACAAGTGCAATTGAAAGAAGTGTTGTTTGAACTTTACGACGATCATATTCAATACCTTCGTGCTACTTATCCTAAAATAACTGATGACGATTGTATCTACTGCTGCCTGAAACTTTGTGAAATGGATGATCAGACTATTGCCTATTGTTTTGGCAATACAAGTAAGCAAATTGTGGTGCAGCGGCGTTTACGTTTAAAGAAAAAAATGAAAGAATCAAATGAATAAATCCTTTTTTTGAGATTTATAGAACATCAAAAGAGAAAAATGTTATCAGATGTGATCGCTTTATCTCTGTAAATTAGCTGTTTATAATAATATAAGTGTTATCTCTTTTCTCATTTTACTAAAGGGGAATAGAGTAACTTTGTCGTCAGAACAATAAACTTATATAACAATGAAAACAAAGATGATTGTATTGGGAGGATTACTATCTGCGCAAATAGTATTTCTGTCTAACAATGTTTATGGAGAGAATTCTATGATTGTAACTATTATGAAAAGTAGACATAGCGTGCATGTGATAACACATAAGAAGGAAAATCTGCAAAGAAGTACTTTACCTGTAGCTTGTGGCTATATCGAAGAGAACCAATTTGTCTTAAGTTTTAGTTTTTCTTTGGAGAATAGAAAGATACGGGTTGTTGACTCTGAAACCGGACAGCAAGTTTTTGATGATACGGTGACTGGTACTGCTGTCTCAATTCTTTTGGACAGAGATTCTAATAGTTTTGACGTTTATATTGGAAGTGAAAATTGATTTTAATTAAAAACTTAAAATAACACGAAATGAAAAGAATATTCAAATTAATATTGTTGTTATCTATATTTTGTGGATGTAATAAGAATGATGAAGAAACCATTGTGGATAACACAAATACAGAAGATATGTCTGAGTATAAAAGAGCTAAAGACTTGATATGCCAATTCAGTGAGAGGATAGATAAAGAGAAAGGTGGTACGAGAAGTAATACCTTGCAAATTACATTATCTTTAGCAGGTAAGAAAGCTATTGTCATTCCGAAAATGATTACAAGAGCTGGGGAGGTTAGTACAGATAGTGTGAATATGTTCGTATTTGATACAGAAAAGGATGGGAAATTGGGGTTTGCAATAGCCACCGGAAAAGCTGAAGTAGGAAGAGTCTATGCTTATGTGGAAAATGGAATGCTGTCAGATACTATAGAAAATGAAGGTATGGCTTATCTTGTTGGTCAGATTCCGGATATTATAAAACAGGATCAACTGAATTCTAGTCTGACAAGAAGCGGTGAACAGAGAACAACACATGTCTCTATACCATTGGTAAAGACCGAATGGAACCAGCATTATCCTTATAATGCTCAGATGCCTACGAATGGGAAGTGCTCTATGAGCTATTATTATGCAGGTTGTATTCCTATTGCAGTCGCTCAGGCAATTACTTATTATAGAAAATGTCCGATAGCTTATGATTGGGATGCATTTACTGTAAATACTGGGGTATACGATACTAATCTGATAGCTCCTGTATCTCAATTTGTGAGAAAGGTAGCGGATGGAATTAAGGTAAGCTATAGATGTGATGGGACAGGAACCAAAAACTTAGGCTCGACTAATGATTTTTTGAAAGGATGGGGATATAATGTCGAAAGACATAAGACGAATGATGTTGATAAGAATTTATTGTATCAATGTCTTATAACTAAAAACGTTGTTGTCTTTGTAGGAAAGAAAAAAAAGGGTACGGGACATGCTTGGTTGGTTGATGGTGGAGTTTTTGAATATTCAGGAAATGCCATGATTGGTTGTACTAATATACAGGTACAAGCGATTCATTGTAATTTTGGATGGAACACGTCTAATAATGGTTGGTATGCTATTAAAGACGGAGCTTATAATAGACCAGCTGATAATGCTTCTCAAGATGGTAATAATCCGACTAATGATAAAAATTCACCGAATGGTAATTATTACACAGATAATGATTATATTTATTTTCATGAAGCTATGGGGACTGAAATCTTATGGTAAAATATAAATTCATAATTATGAAAAAATTATTTTTTTTATGTTGTATATCTTTGGTGTGCATTTACGGATGCAATGATGATTCTGATAAATATTTTTCTAATTTTTTGAAGAGTAAAGAGGCGACTCTTGGTTCGGAGAGGGGGACCATTACGGTAGAAGGATGGGAGAAGTTTAAGCTGGTGCAGGCAAAGGAAATAGTAAATCAAGATACGATTTATACGGTAGATGAAATAAATGGCACTGATTATCAGGGAAGATGGTATCACGTAAAAGTCGATGAAAAACGGATGACTATAGATTGTGATAAGAATGAGACAGGGAATAAGAGAGTAGTTTCTTTACTTTTCCAGGGATCAGGTAATTCGTTTGATTGGTTTTCTCTGACCCAATCAGAATGATTCGGTTTATATATCATAGCTGAATGTATGTTACAATCGGATATTTTAGATATTTGGGATTACAGTTATATATTGAAAAATAAAAGATTAACCTAAAGCTGGATTTTAATTTAGGAGATAGAGTCAGCGTGTAAAAACTTATTCTATCTCCTTTTATCTTTTATTGTTTCCTTATAGCCAATGCCCTGTTTTCTGCCGCTTCCATGATTTCCCGCTCTCCGGGTCCCTTGTCATTAATGCCGCAAAGGTGGAGGATTCCATGAATGATGGTACGGTGTAATTCCTCGTCATAAGTCGTATTGAATTGCTCTGAGTTAGTCTTTACCGTTTCCAGGCTAATAAATAAATCTCCAGAAAGACGGTCACCCTGACAATAGTCGAAGGTGATGATGTCTGTATAGTAATCATGTTGCAAGTACTGGCGGTTTACTTCCAGTATTTTTTCATCCGAACAGAATATATAGGCGATTTCACCGATTCTTTTCCCATAAGTGGCAGCTACGGCTTTGATCCATTCGGTAGTCTCGCGTTTCTTGATATCGGGCATTTTGACACCCTCTGTTTGATAAGTTACGGCCATAATTGTTTTTATTTTAAAAGAAGAATAAATAACTGATTAGAATTGCTGCAATGATTCCGGCAAAATCGGCAATCAGTCCGCACGTCACCGCATTACGTGTTTTCGTGATGCCTACGCTGCCGAAGTAAACAGCCAGAATATAGAAAGTGGTATCGGAAGCTCCGCGAACCACACAGCTCACACGTCCGACAAATGAATCGGGTCCGAATTGCTTCATGGTATCGATCATCAAGCCATTGGCACCGCTTCCACTGAGTGATTTCATTAAGGCAGTCGGCAGTGCACCTACAAAACCGGTGTCAAGTCCACAGAATGCCACAATGGAGCCGATACCTCCAACGAGTATATCCATAGCCCCCGAAGTACGGAAAACCGCGATTCCAACGAGGAAGGCCACCAGGTAAGGAATGATGCGGACTGCTGTGGTGAAGCCTTCTTTGGCACCTTCTACAAAAGAATCGTATACGTTGATTTTTTTTCGAATGCCTGTGCCGATAAATAATATGATGACAGAAAACAGGATCACATTGGCTGTCAAGGTGGAATAAATTCCCATATCTTCGCGTGAAAGCGTAGCCGTCAGGTAAATGATTCCGCCAAAAAAAAGGCTCAGGCAACCCATAAGTGTCAATATCGCTTTGTTTATCAGATTGATGCGCTGGGAAATA
The DNA here is from genome assembly GCF_019633785.1 of Bacteroides sp. FSHCM14E1. Classification (NCBI taxonomy): domain Bacteria; kingdom Pseudomonadati; phylum Bacteroidota; class Bacteroidia; order Bacteroidales; family Bacteroidaceae; genus Bacteroides; species Bacteroides sp. FSHCM14E1. Next base: position 49,818 of record NZ_JADKYL010000018.1, on the reverse strand, counting down.
CTGACAGCGATGACTCCTACCAGTGTGGAGATAAAGGTACTTAGCAAGATGGGGATGAAAATATCCGTTGGCTGTGCAGCTCCCATCTGTGCCCGGTAGACCATAATGCTGATAGGGATGATGATCAATCCGGAAGTATTAATCACCAGGAACATAATCATGGGGTTACTGGCGGTGTCTTTCTTAGGGTTCAGTTCCTGTAACTCTTTCATGGCTTTCAGTCCCATGGGGGTAGCGGCATTGTCGAGTCCCAGCATATTGGCAGACATATTCATAAAAATAGAACCCATGACCGGATGTCCTTTCGGAATGTCCGGAAACAAGCGGCAGAAGACCGGACTCAGCCAGCGTGAAAGGGCATTGATCAGTCCGCTGTTTTCACCGATTTTCATTATTCCGAGCCAAAGGGACAAGACACCGGTGAGTCCGAGGGAAATCTCGAATGCTGTTTTAGAAGAGTCGAAAGTAGAATTGATAATCTCCGTGAATATTTGGGTATCGCCGAAGAACAGGAGTTTGCAGACGGCAACTACGAAAGCAATCACAAAGAACGCAATCCAGATATAATTTAGAACCATAAATATGCCCGTTAATTTTCCTACAAAATTAAGAATATGTTTCTATTCATTGTGGCTTTTTTGCCTATTTTTGTCAGGATGTAACTTTATAAACTCAATTGTCTCGATGAAATCGATAGAAATTCAAAAAGAACTGGAGACTTATGTTGATCCGGTGAAGCGGGAATATCTTCCCGGATTCTTTAAAACCGGAAAAGGGCAGTATGGCGAAGGTGACAAGTTTCTTGGGGTAGTAGTGCCCAATACTCGTATTGTGGCTAAAAGGCATAAGGACATCCCTTTTGAGGTAATGGCCGAATTGCTTCAGTCGGAGTGGCACGAATGCCGGTTGTGTGCATTGCTGATGATGGTGGAACGGTTTAAAAAGTCCGACGAGAAAGAGCGGGAGGCTATCTATCGTTTCTATCTGTCTCAAACGGAACGTATTAACAACTGGGATTTGGTAGACCTGTCGGCTCCTTATATTGTAGGCGAATATCTGAGAGATAAATCACGTGACGATCTTTATCGGCTGGCTGAGAGTAATCTGCTGTGGGAGCAGCGCATCGCGGTAGTGGCTACTGTTACTTTGATCAGAAATAACGATTTCACCGATATTCTTCGTCTGGCAGAGTTGTTGTTGCAGCATAAGCACGACCTGATGCAGAAGGCTATAGGCTGGATGCTCCGTGAGATGGGAAAGAAGGACCGGGACTTGCTGTTGCAATTCTTGGATAAATACAGGATGGTGATGCCACGAACTATGTTGCGTTATTCGATAGAAAAACTGACGGAAGCCGAACGAAAATATTACATGAAGCGTTAATTGGGGCATTGCAGGATTGGCTACAGGGATCCGGGGAACCGAGAGATTTAATCTCTTGCTTATAGGGATGTCATCCTCTGTGAACTCTGTGTCCTCTGTGGTGAACTTCTCGTTTCAAAGGAAAAACTCTGTGAAACGCTGTGCTACTCTGTGATGAAATCTATATCTTTGCTACCTATTTATAAAAAAGAAATGGAAGAAGATTTTAATATACGGGATCATCAACTGACCAGCAGAGAACGGGATTTCGAGAACGCCCTCCGTCCATTGAGCTTTGAAGACTTCAACGGGCAGGACAAGGTGGTCGATAATCTCCGCATTTTTGTCAAGGCGGCTCGCCTGAGGGGTGAAGCACTGGATCATGTATTGCTGCATGGACCTCCCGGATTGGGAAAGACTACTTTATCGAATATTATCGCTAACGAGTTGGGTGTGGGATTTAAGATAACTTCCGGACCAGTACTCGACAAACCGGGTGATCTGGCCGGGGTGCTGACCAGTCTTGAACCGAATGACGTGTTGTTTATCGACGAGATTCACCGTCTTTCACCGGTAGTGGAAGAATATCTCTATTCGGCCATGGAGGACTATCGTATCGATATCATGATCGATAAGGGGCCCTCGGCCCGTAGTATCCAGATTGATCTGAGCCCGTTTACACTGGTGGGGGCGACAACCCGCAGCGGTTTGCTGACGGCTCCTTTGCGTGCCCGTTTCGGTATCAACCTGCATTTGGAGTATTATGACGACGATATATTAAGTGGCATTATCCGCCGTTCGGCAGGTATACTTGACGTGCCTTGTTCGTCTCAGGCAGCCGGTGAAATAGCTTCAAGGAGTCGTGGAACCCCTCGTATAGCCAATGCGCTGCTGCGCAGGGTGCGCGACTTTGCACAGGTGAAAGGTTCGGGATCTATCGACACGGAGATTGCCAACTATGCGCTTGAAGCACTGAACATCGATAAATACGGACTGGATGAAATTGATAATAAGATTCTCTGCACCATTATTGACAAGTTTAAGGGTGGTCCGGTGGGATTGACAACGATTGCCACTGCCCTGGGTGAGGATGCCGGAACGATTGAGGAAGTATACGAGCCATTCCTTATCAAGGAGGGGTTCCTGAAGCGTACTCCCCGGGGACGTGAGGTGACGGAGCTGGCTTACAAACATCTTGGGCGCAGCCTTTACGATAGTCAGAAGACACTGTTTAATGATTAGATACACAAAAACAACATGGCCGGATTAAAGTCATTGGTAAAAGATACAGCCCTGTATGGGCTGAGTAGTATGGTTGGTAGGTTTCTGAACTATCTGTTGGTGCCGTTATATACAGCGGTCTTACCTGCCGCATCCGGCGGATATGGGGTTGTCACCAACGTATATGCCTGGGCGGGGTTGATTATGGTACTGTTGACGTTCGGGATGGAGACCGGTTTTTTCCGTTTTGCCAATAAGTCGGAAGAAGATCCGGCAAAAGTATATGCCAATTCACTGATCTCGGTAGGAGGTATTTCACTCATCTTTGCCGTCCTTTGTCTGACATTCCTTCAGCCTGTCTCTAATTTTCTGGACTATGGCGATCATCCTGACTTCATCGGGATGATGATAGTGGTCATGGCTCTCGATTCTTTCCTGTGCATCCCGTTCGCTTATCTGCGTTATAAAAAGCGTCCCATTAAATTTGTTGCCATTAAGTTCGTTTCCATCATTGCCAATATCGTTCTGAACCTGTTCTTCCTGTTGCTTTGCCCGTGGTTGCATGTGCATTTTCCCGCATCGGTGGATTGGTTCTATAATCCGACCTATCTGGTAGGGTACATCTTTGTCACCAATCTGATAACAACCTGTTTGCAACTTTTTTGCCTGATTCCCGAGCTTCGTGGCTTTGCCTATCGGGTGGACAAGGCACTGTTGAAGCGGATGCTTGTCTATTCTTTTCCGATATTGATTTTTGGCCTGGTAGGCATTTTGAACCAGACGGTGGATAAGATTATCTATCCTTTCCTCTTTACCGATCGTCAGGAAGGGCTGGTGCAACTCGGCATTTACGGTGCTGCCACCAAGATTGCCATGGTGATGGCTATGTTCACTCAAGCTTTTCGTTATGCCTATGAGCCGTTTGTATTTGGCAGGGAACGTGAAGGAGACAATCGCCGGATGTATGCCCAGGCGATGAAGTATTTCCTTATTTTTGCCTTGCTTGCCTTTCTGACAGTTATGTTCTATCTCGATATTTTGCGTTATATGGTGGCACCCGATTATTGGGCTGGACTTAGTGTGGTAGCCATCGTGATTGGCGCGGAAATATTCAAAGGCATCTATTTTAACCTCTCGTTCTGGTATAAGCTGATCGATGAAACTCGTTGGGGAGCTTATTTCTCCATGGTCGGATGTGCTATTATCGTGGGAATGAATGTACTGCTGGTTCCCACTTACGGATTCGTGGCCTCGGCATGGGCTTCGGTAGCCGGATATGGGGTAATTACGGTTCTGTCTTATTGGATCGGACAGAAAAAATACCCCATCCATTATGATTTGAAGCACCTCGGTATGTATGTGTTGCTTACAGCAGTGCTCTATGCGGCAGGAGAGCTGGTACCTATTCAAAATGTGGTACTTCGCCTGGCTTTCCGTACCGTTTTGTTACTGATATTTGTGGCTTATGTTATCCGGACGGATTTGCCATTGAGCCAGATTCCTGTGATTAACCGATTTATTAAGAAGAAATAGTTATGAAGGCAGACAATCGAAACATTTTTGCCGTTAAGGCATTTCTCAGAGAATATCTGGACCTGAGAAAGGACAAAGACAACGAACTGGCAACGGTTGATTCCATCCGGAAAGGTGTGGAGTTCAAAGGGGCTAACCTCTGGATTCTGATTTTTGCTATCTTCATGGCCTCACTCGGACTGAATGTCAATTCGACGGCCGTCATTATTGGTGCCATGTTGATTTCACCGTTGATGGGACCAATCATGGGAGTGGGGCTATCGGTAGGGCTGAATGACTTTGAGTTGATGAAACGCTCTCTGAAAAGCTTCCTGATTACTACGGCGTTCAGCGTGACGACGGCTACTATTTTTTTCCTGTTTACTCCCATTGCCGAAGCGCAGTCGGAGTTGCTGGCACGCACGTCACCGACAATTTATGACGTTTTCATCGCACTTTTCGGTGGACTTGCCGGAGTGGTTGCCCTTTCTACCAAAGAGAAAGGAAATGTAATTCCGGGTGTTGCCATTGCTACTGCATTGATGCCGCCTCTCTGTACGGCAGGTTATGGGTTGGCTTCCGGCAATCTGATCTATTTTCTGGGAGCATTCTACCTCTATTTCATCAATTCCGTATTTATCAGTCTTGCCACGTTTATCGGTGTACGGCTGATGCACTTCCAGCGGAAAGAGTTTGTAGACAAGAACCGTGAAAAGAAGGTACGTCAATATATCGTATTCATCGTGATTCTGACTATGTGTCCGGCTATTTATCTTACGATGGGAATTATCCGGAGTACCTTTTTCGAGACGGCGGCCAATCGTTTTGTCTCCGAACAACTCAACTTTGATAATACCCAGGTTCTGAATAAGAAGATCCATTACGAAGGAGATTCATGCGAGATCCGTGTCGTGCTGATCGGTCCGGAAGTGCCGGAAGCTTCCATCGCCATTGCCCGCAGCAAGATGAAAGACTATAAACTGGAAAATACGAAGCTGATTGTTTTGCAGGGAATGAACAATAACGATGCGATGGACCTCTCGTCAATTCGTGCCATGGTAATGGAAGATTTCTATAAGAATAGCGAGCAACGTTTGCAGGAACAACAAGTCAAGATAACCACACTCCAGAAGAGCCTTGAACGATATAAGTCTTACGATGAAATGAGCCGGAAAATCATTCCGGAACTGAAAGTACTTTATCCTTCGGTGACGGCTTTATCTATTTCGCATACGATTGAGACGACGGTCGATTCGATGAAAACAGATACAATTGCACTTGCCGTGCTGAAGTTTACCCGCCATCCGAAGAACGATGAAAAGGAGAAAATCAGTGCGTGGCTTCAGGCGCGGGTAGGAGCCAAGAAACTCCGGTTGATTGTTGAAGAATGACGGGAAGCATATGGCCGGAGAAAAGAAGATGAATAAACATGATTAATATAAATGAATAGAAACAAAGTAATTAACTCTTTCTGTAGCAGAAAGAGATGGGGGGAAGTTCTGTGTCTGGTTTTGCTTTTTCTCTACCCGGCTTCATTGCATGCCGATGAAGGTATGTGGATGCTGGGCAATCTGAATAAAGAAACCCGTAAAGCGATGAAAGAACTGGGATTGCAGATGCCTGCCGACCGGCTTTACAGTACGAAGCGTCCGTCGCTGAAAGACGCTGTGGTCAGTTTCGGAGGATTCTGCTCGGGAGTAGTCGTTTCCGAGGATGGCCTGGTATTTACCAATCATCACTGCGGGTTCAGCAGCATACAACAACATAGTTCGGTTGACCACGATTATCTGAAAGACGGGTTCGTGGCGCATAGCCGGGAAGAAGAGTTGCCCAATCCCGAGTTGTATGTCCGCTTCCTGCTACGTACAGAAGACGTTACCCGCCGGGTCCTGAAAGCTACAACACCCGGTATGACCGAAGCTGAACGAGGTTTAGCCATCGATTCGATGATGATATTAATAGGGGATGAAGTCTCGAAAAAGGACTCCACATTGGTTGGCATTGTAGATGCTTATTACGGAGGCAATGAGTTTTGGCTTTCCGTTTACCGCGATTTCAACGATGTGCGTCTGGTGTTTGCGCCACCGTCCTCTATCGGTAAGTTTGGATGGGACACGGACAACTGGATGTGGCCCCGTCATACAGGCGATTTCTGTGTCTTTCGCATTTATGCCGATAAGGAGAACCGCCCTGCGGACTATTCGCCCGATAACGTGCCCTATCACCCCGAATATGTAGCTCCGATTACGTTGGATGGATATAAAGAAGGTTCGTTTTGCATGACGTTGGGCTATCCCGGCAGTACAGAACGTTATCTTTCTTCGTTTGGTATCGAGGAAATGATGAACGGGATGAATCAGGCTATGATCGACGTCCGCGGAGTGAAACAGGCCATTTGGAAACGTGAGATGGACCGGAGAGATTCTATCCGTATCAAATATGCGTCGAAATATGACGAAAGCTCCAATTACTGGAAAAACAGTATCGGGACCAATAAAGCCATACGCAAACTAAAGGTGCTGGATAAGAAGCGCCAGGCGGAAGACGCGCTCCGAAAGTGGATTCAGAAGACTCCGTCAGAACGGGAGAAGTTGCTGCACCTGATGTCGTCGCTCGAACTGAACTACAAGGATCGTAAAGAGGTGAACCGGGCGATGGCCTATTTCGGAGAGTCGTTTATTAACGGTCCCGAATTGGTGCAATTTGCGCTGACCATCCTGAACTTCGACTTCGAAGCGGAACAGAAGCAGGTGGTGGCTCAGCTCCAGAAGTTGCTCGATAAATATGCAAACTATGATGTGACCATTGATAAAGAAGTGTTTGTAGCCATGTTGAAGGAGTATCGGAGCAAAGTGGACCGGGCATATCTGCCCGATCTTTACCAAACCATAGATACGCTTTACGGAGGCAATGAGCAGATGTATGTTGATTCATTGTATGCTCATTCTGAGATCACTTCTCCACGCGGCTTGAAGCGTTTCCTGGAACGCGATACTACTTTCCATATGGTCGATGACCCTGCAGTTTCGCTCGGCATTGATCTGATTGTGAAATTTTTCGATATGCGTAGTCAGATGGCTGAGGCTTCTGATAATATAGAAAAGGACGAACGCGAGTTTAATGCCGCCATGAGAAGGATGTATGCCGACCGCAATTTCTATCCGGATGCCAACTCGACAATGCGGCTGAGTTTCGGTACCATAGGCAGCTATTCACCTTACGACGGTGCCGACTATGACTATTATACCACGGTAAAGGGAATTTTCGAGAAGGTAAAGGAGCACAGTGGTGACCCCGACTTTGCTGTACAGCCGGAGGTCCTGTCCCTGCTGGCATCAGGTGATTTCGGACGTTATGCCGACGAAAAGGGAGATATGAATGTATGTTTCATCTCAAACAATGACATTACGGGTGGCAATTCCGGCAGTGCCATGTTCAACGGCAACGGTGAATTGCTGGGGTTGGCATTCGACGGGAATTGGGAAGCGATGAGTAGCGATATCGTTTTCGAACCCGAAGTACAACGCTGTATCGGGGTCGATGTACGATATATGCTCTTCATTATCGAAAAGTTCGGAAAAGCAAGCCAGCTGATACAAGAACTGAAAATAGAAGACCGAAAGAAGTAAGCCCTTACCCTAACGTCTCAGTATGATTACGATTACTGCTGAGATTATGAGCAGAATGCCGATTCCGATGCTCCGGGTAAAGGGTTCGCCGAACATAAAGATACCTACACAAACAGCTGTTACCGGCTCCATGGCTCCAAGTACGGAAGTGAGCGTGGAGCCGATGCTTTTTACGGCCTGTACTAATGCCAGGTTAGAGATTACGGTTGGAATCAATGCCAGCAGCAGCAGATTTCCTCCCGTATGCCAGTCGGGAATGGCTTGAATACCCGTGGTCGCGCCTATCCCCACCAGCAGGAAAAGCGTACCGAACAGAAAAACATAGAAAGTAAGCCTTAGCCCTTTCATCTGTCCGATCTTGAGTTGACTCACCGTAACCAGGTAAAGCGCATATCCCAAAGCCGACAGGAGAACGATGAACAATCCGATGGCAGTAATTCCACCGGAACTGTCGCCGTAAGAAAGGCAGGAGACACCGACTACGGCAAGAGCGATGGCGAAGAAGCGCCAGGCTGACTTCTTTTCGCGGAAAAAGATCATCATAATCAGCGTGGTCAGTACCGGATACATGAAATGGATGGTAGTGGCTACCCCGCTTGCCATGAATTTATATCCCCAGAACAAGAAGACTGCGGACATCAGATAGAGGAAGGCAAGTAGCGACAGCGAAGGGATTTCTTTGCGGCTGATACGGAAAGACTGTTTGTCGAGCAACAGGATACATCCCAAAGCTAAGCAGGCGAACAGGAACCGATAAAACAGGATGGATTCGAAGTGCATTCCCTCACGCATGGCAGGGATGGTGAAAAGAGGAATCAGCCCGAAGGAGGCCGATGAAAGCAGACCGTAAAGGAAACCATTAAATTTGTTCATACCCGAAAACTATTACCTGTTTTTTTAATTCACGCAAAGGTAGTGTTTTTGGGGACAATATAAATAAGGGAACCTTGACTTAATCTTTTCTTATCATTTTGACTTTTTGCTTTTCTGACCCTTCCAGAATCGTTTATTTCGGGCCTCTCTCCGGTTGGTGTGAAAAAAATGTCCGGAATTTGCATTAGGCTCGCGATGTGCTGTCTTTGATTCGCTTGATCTGCTTTCTATTTTTAGAGTATATCGGGTGATTGCAAACAAATAGTTGCTTAATCTCTTTGTTTGAGCTCTTTTGGGTAGTTTCCGGTTGCTGCTCTATTGAAATGAACCAGCTTGTGAACAGAAGCTTTTTCGGAAAAAGTGGGAATAAAGAAGGTCTCTTCCTCCGATGGAGTAAGCATTTGCTCCGGATGGAGTAACCTTTCGGGGGAAATGCAGGTTGCATTTCGTCCGGAAGCCTGCTCTTCGGAGTGAGAAAGCCCGGCTCTTCACCCCGCTCAGACCGTTGCTAAGTGAAGTGAAGAGCCGGGCTTTCATCCGGCTTCTCTCCGAAAGAGAAATTTTATAAGAAAGGGAAGTAAGCAGGGAACGGCTAATCAAGTCTTTTTGAAAGTTGACAGGCCGTTCTTCCTATCTTTTTGTCCTTAGCTCTTCTTGGGTTTTCTTCTTGCCCATCCCTCTTCGCTGAAGTCGGGTTCGGCATCTTTAAAGAACTGCTTCCATTCATCTTTACCTTTGGGACCACGTGCTGCGGAATATCCGCGTTCCTCGCGGCTGGGCTTTTGGGCTTTCCGGGTGTCCGCCTGTTTGCCGTCTTTACCGGCTCTGCCTTTATCCTTGCGGTCGGCCGATGCGGCTGTATTTCTTCCTTTGCCGCCCTGGTCACTGCCTTCATTCCGTTTTCCGCGTCCTCTGCGTTCCGTAGGTGCCTCTTCTCCGGCAACCTCTACCGTAACCTTGCGTCCGTTCCAGTTTGTCCGGTTCAATGCTTTTACTACGTTCTGCGCTTGTTTCTCTTCTACTTCGAAGAACGAGAAGTTCTTCAGCAGGTCGATACGTCCCAGTTCCACTCTTCCACGGGTGTTATTGTTGAGCAGGGTAATCAGTTCATGGGGGAAGAAGTTATCCATCTTACCCAGGTTGATGAAAAGTCGGGTGAAACCCGGTTCTGCCTGGCGGCCACTCTTGCCGTCACGGCTTTTTACGGCACGTTCGCTGCGGCTGTCTGTCGGCACCTCTATTTCTTCACGATTGCGATAATAATCCACGAACCGGTTGAACTCGTGCGATACCATGCGCTTGATAAGGTCCTCCTTGCTCAGCCATTCCAGTTTACGATAAATTTCGGGCATGAAGTCATTAATGTCTTCCTCGTTTACCTTTACTTTTTCAAGGTCATCGATCACTTTAAGAAGCTGTTTCTCGCAAATCTGTTTGCCGGTAGGCATTTCGCCGGCAATGAACTTCTTGCCGATGATACGCTCTATTTCGCGCATTTTTCCCTTTTCACGCAGGTTGATAATCGCAATCGATGTACCTGTCTTACCGGCACGTCCGGTACGTCCGCTGCGGTGTGTGTAGCTTTCCGTATCATCCGGCAACCCGTAGTTGATGACGTGTGTCAGGTCGTCTACGTCCAGTCCGCGTGCGGCAACGTCTGTGGCTACCAGTATCTGGAGGTTGCGAATACGGAACTTCTGCATCACCGTGTCACGCTGTGCCTGCGAAAGTTCTCCGTGCAGTGAATCGGCGTTATAGCCTTCCTGCATCAGTTTATCGGCAATCTCCTGGGTCTCTTTACGGGTACGGCAGAAGACGATACCGTAAATCTGCGGATAATAGTCTACGATGCGTTTCAGTGCAGCATATTTATCTTTTGCGTGTACGGTATATACCACATGCTTCACATTGCTCGTACTTTCGTTTTTGCGTCCGATGGTAATCTCTTTTGCATCGTGAAGGTAGTTCTTCGAAATACGGGCTATTTCGGGGCTCATCGTAGCCGAGAAAAGCAGTGTGTTGCGTTCCTGCGGAACATCGGCCAGGATAGCGTTTATACTCTCCGTAAAGCCCATGTTAAGCATTTCGTCCGCTTCGTCCATTACCACGTTGGTGACAGTGGCAAGCGATACTGTTTTGCGTTCCATCAGGTCGAGCAGACGTCCCGGTGTGGCAACAATGATGTGCACACCCCGTTTCAGGCTGCGTATTTGGCTGTCGATGGACGAACCACCGTATACGGGCAATACTTTCAGCCCGTCAATGTATTTGGAGTAATCGTTCAGATCGCCCGCTATCTGGAGGCAAAGCTCACGTGTAGGGCATAGAACGAGTGATTGGGGGATTCTGTTTTTTACGTTAATTTTTTGGATGAGGGGCAAGCCAAACGCTGCGGTCTTACCCGTTCCTGTCTGTGCAAGAGCTACTACATCATTGTTCTCTCCTAAAAGGTATGGAATCACTTCCTCCTGTACCGGCATGGGATTCTCGTATCCCATCTCTTCAATAGCTTTACGTATCTCCGGAGAAACGCCAAGCTCTTCAAATGTCTTCATTAAATCTCTGTATATCTTTATATTCGGGTGCAAAGATACGGATTAATTGTGAATTACGAATGATAACAATAAATAATGATGGACAAAAAATGCGTTATTCCAGCAAGATGTTGCGTAGTCTGTGTGTGTCCTCGGGCTGCAGACCAATTGCTTTCTGCAGATAAGTGGATACATCACCGTATTTGCGCTCTATCTCGTCTTTGGCTGCATTAAGGAAATCTTCTTTTGCCGAGAAAAGAGTGGTAATGGCCTCCTGCGAGTTGGCGGGCAGGTTATAAGCGTACTTGGACGCTTTGGGGATATTAAAGTAATCGTTGCTCAGACGGTAATCTTCCATAATGATATCCGCATTAACATCTAAAGCAGCCAGTATCAGGGCAGATACGATGCCGGTCCGTCCTTTTCCCGACGAGCAGTGAATCACTACCGGATAGCTGTTTTTGTCGAGCAGGATATCGAATATTTCCTTGTATTCCTTCTGGTATTTTACCACCAGTTCGCGGTTCATCTCTTCCACCATGTGGTAAATGGTATCCGTCTTGATCTTCTCTTGTTGTATGCCGTGCAGGATATGTTCCATATCACCCGTACTGATAGGGATATGCACCACATTGAATCCTTTTTGCAAAGGAGGCGTATTATGGAGTTCGCTTTCGGAGCGCAGGTCCAGAATGGTTTTGATGCCCAGATTCTGTAGTTTTCTGAAGGCAAAGCAATTCAGGCTGTCTATCTGTGCCGAACGGTAGAGCTTGCCCCAGCGTACGTGCTTTCCTGTAGCGGATTTATATCCTCCCAAGTCGCGGAAGTTCTGTATGCCGGGCATATTTACATTGCGGGGAGCCACTTTTACACGGTATTTGTCATTGAATACCATTGTATAATAGGAGCGTTTGGAAGGATCGTTGGTCACAATCGTTATCCGTGCGTCGGAGATGTTAGCCATGGCGACGGGATTGTCTTCGGGTATGAACTCCGGGTTGTCGGATGCATATACTTTCACCTGCCCCTTGATGAGAGGGGTTGTTTCCCATTTAAGAATACAGTTTCCTATATTATTCTCTTCGCAAACCACCGAAATGTTAGGAGACATATCTGTGCACGAAGGCAGAATAAGTAAAATAGTTAGTAAATTGAACAGGTTTTTGTACATAGTTCGTATTTGTCTGAGAGCACTATTTGCAAAGATATGGATTCTTGTTACATGGTATAATTACTTTGCTATAATTAGACAACGTTAATAGTAATTAGCTACGGGCTACACGCTACGGGTAATTATGCCGGATGATGCACATTTACTTGTTGCTTGTAGCTCGTAACTGACAAGCATTAACGGTAGTTTGCCGCAAACTCCTCCGATACGGAGTTGCTGAAACTCTTGCAGACTTCTGCGGAGAAATCCTGACCGCATTGTATCACCTTATCCCAGGTCTCCTCACTCAGGTTTTGCAAGTCGCGGTAACGGACGTCATATTTTAACATGCCGTAGATCAGGCCGGCATTGAAGTTGTCTCCTGCACCGATGGTACTGACTGCTTGCAACGGGGTGACAGGATACTCTTTCGATACTGTGTTGGTACGCAGCGAGATTTTTTCTGCTCCGGCTGTACAAAGGAATAGCGGACAATAGAACTTGATTTTATCCTTGTAGATCTTCTCTGCGTCTTTGATTCCGTACATGTAATAGAAGTCTTCCAGAGATCCCCTTACGATGTCGGCATATTCCAGATTCTCGATAATGGTTGGAGCTAACTTCATAGCCTCGTTCTTATGTGAAGAACGGAAATTGGGATCATAATATACAATCGCTTTTTTCTCTCTCGCTATGTCCAGCAGTTCCAGAATCTTGTCGCGTAAAACCGGATTCAGGGCATAGTATGAACCGATGACAATGATATCATCTTCGTTGATGGGAGGGAACAAAACGTCCAGCCGCTGTTTGGGATAGTCTTTATAGAAGATGTATTCCGCGTCGCTGTGTTCGTTCAGGAAAGCCAGGGATACGGGCGATTTGCCATCCGGGAACACATTGACGTGATCCGTCGGGATATGATTGTCACGCATGAATTGCAAGATGATGTTTCCAACATGGTCGTTGCCCGTTTCGCTGATGAAACATACATTGACTCCCATGCGTCCTAAAGAAACGATGCCGTTGAAAACAGAGCCTCCGGGAACGGCTGCCGAAGGCTGGTCGTTCCGGAAGATGATATCGAGTATAGTCTCTCCGATGCCGATTACTTTACGCATAGTTTTCTTGATTTTTCACCCAGATAACCACCGTGATGGCGTTTGGAGTATTCTTCGATAGTGAATTCAGTCCTTTTCATTGTTTGTACCACGAGGATATCGCCGATGACGGTCATTACCGTAGTCGAGGTAGTAGGGGTCATGCCCAGTGTACAAACCTCGGCAGGGTGCCCTGTACTCAGGCATACATCTGATTCGCTGGCAAGCGGACTGTCGGGGTTTCCGGTGATAACGATGAATTTAAGGCCCGGATTCAGGTTGTGGGCCAACTGCGTTAACTCTACGATTTCACGGGTTTTGCCCGAGTTTGAAATCAACAGCAACAGGTCGTTCTCTTGCAGGATGCCCAGATCGCCATGTTGCGCTTCGCTGGGATGCAGGAAGACAGAGGGAATACCGGTCGAACAAAACGTAGTGGCGATGTTCATCGCTATTTGTCCGGCTTTACCCATGCCGGAAGTTACAAGTTTGCCTTTTTTTCTGTGTATTTGTTCCACAATCAACTCAACCGCCTTTTCGTAGGCATTGGTCACGGGAATATTCAGCACGGCTTGTGCTTCCTTTTGCAGGAGTTCTTGAATCGATTCAATCATTATATCTTAGTTGTTAATTCATTAAATGTGTTTGCTACTTCATAATAGGAGGACAGCGGATGGCGGGCAAATCCTCTTGCCTGTAATTCGCTGAGTACGGCAAGCAACGGGCTATAAAAACCATTTGCGTTGTAGAAGATCACTTTCTTCTGGTGATAACCGATGGAAGCGGCTGCCATGACATGAAATACTTCATCCAGCGTGCCGATACCGCCGGGGAGAGCCACCAATACATCCGACTGTTGCAGGATGATATCCTTGCGGTCACTCAGATTGTGTGTGCGGATCATTTCATCGAGATATGTACTCACTTTGCCGTTCTCTTCAAGTTTGGAGGGTACTACACCGATGACACGTCCCCCGCTTTCTTTGACTGCCTTTGCCACACATTCCATGAGTCCGAGGTTGGCACCACCGTAGATAAGTGTCTTGCCGTTTCTTCCCATCCATTCGCCAATCTGATGGGCTGCATCGAAGAATGTCGGGTCGATGCTGTCGGACGCGGAACAGAAAATTCCTATCTTTTCCATAAGGGTTATTGATGTTATAGCTTACAAATATCTGCAATTTTCTATAAACGACAATAAGTTTTATTGTATTTTTGTATCCTCAACCTAACTTAATAGTAAGAATGAAGCAGTTAAGTACCCGTGCAGAAATGCAATATAATATACATACCCTGTCCAACGGTCTTCGCATCATCCATGAGCCTTCGCTTTCAAAGGTGGCTTATTGTGGATTTGCCGTAGATGCCGGCACCCGTGATGAGGCTGAAAACGAACAAGGAATGGCCCACTTTGTGGAGCACCTGATTTTTAAAGGTACCCGGAAACGGAAGGCATGGCATATCCTGAATCGTATGGAGAATGTAGGAGGCGACCTGAATGCATATACCAATAAGGAAGAGACGGTGATCTATTCGGCATTCCTGACCGAACATTTTGGGCGGGCACTGGAATTGCTGGCAGATATTGTTTTTCACTCCACTTTTCCGCAGAACGAGATAGAAAAGGAGACGGAAGTGATTATCGACGAAATACAGTCATACGAAGATACTCCTTCGGAGCTTATTTTCGATGACTTTGAAGATATGATTTTCCGGAATCATCCGTTGGGACGCAACATTCTGGGCAGGCCGGAATTGCTGAAGCAATTCCGAAGCGGGGATGCGGTTGCTTTTACTTCCCGGTTCTATCAACCTTCCAATATGGTATTCTTTGTTTTGGGCAACTTCAACTTTCAGAAAATAGTCCGCCAGGTGGAGAAACTGTTGGCAGACCTTCCGTTGATTGGAGTCGATAATCACCGTACTCCGCCTCCCCTTTACGTACCGGAGCATCTGGTTGTCCATAAGGAGACCCATCAGGCGCATGTGATGATTGGCAGTAGGGGATACAATGCTTATGATGATAAACGTACCGGCTTGTATCTGCTGAATAATATTCTGGGTGGTCCGGGGATGAACAGTCGCCTGAATGTTTCTCTCCGCGAGCGAAGAGGATTGGTCTACACTGTGGAGTCCAATCTGACATCGTATACGGATACGGGAGCTTTCTGCATCTATTTTGGAACCGATCCTGCGGATGTGGATACTTGTCTGCGGTTGACTTACAAAGAACTGAAAAGGATGCGGGATGTGAAAATGACCTCTTCGCAGCTGATGGCTGCTAAAAAACAACTGATCGGGCAGATTGGAGTTGCTTCGGATAATAATGAAAATAATGCGTTGGGGATGGCAAAGACCTTCTTGCATTACCACAAGTATGAATCATCTGAATCTGTTTTCCGGCGAATCGAAGCATTAACTGCAGAAGGGTTGCTGGAGGTAGCCAATGAGATGTTCGCAGAGGAATATCTTTCTACACTGATCTACAGATAAGAAGAAAAGGAAGAGGGTGCATCTGAGGATTGACATTACTATTAGACACACAATTAATACTTATATAAATCTTTACGATGCACTCTCTGACCTTGGAATATATAAACTAAAAAAACATCATAATCAAGGCTATGCCGAATCGCATAGACACCCGTAGTACAGAAAGTGCTAAATAAGAATATGCCTGAGCGCAAATACATAGTATTTGGGTGCAGGCTTAACTCTGTTATGAAGAGTATAAAAAGAAGTGTATTCTTTGAATGTTATTAATTTCTGAGAGTCCGTCTTGGCAGCCGGATGGAGGTTATTGCTTTGTTTATACGGGTTGGCCGAATCCGAAACAGCCTTTTTGACCAGTATCCCTTGATTAAAGTCGAATAGGTCGTGTCTTGAGTTATCAAAAGAAGGTATGTTGTGAGTATAGCTTTTTACGGCAGTAGTGACTGTCACCCCGTTATTGGCGGGTTGTAGAGCACTGCTTTTCTGGGTACCGAATACCAAAAATAACAGGCATAGCATTAATAGTTTGATGTATGCTGTCATAATTGGCGCAAATGTATGGATTAATACGGATCTTTACTTCGGGTGGCTTTGCTTTTTCTCGGGTTATTAATTATTTTTAATAATAGGAAATTGAACCGTCCAAAGGAGCTGACCGGCAGTGGGGCCATTAGTCACCTTGGATGGTTCAGTCTGCGGAGTTTGATTTATACTTTTAGTTTAATCTTAGCTTTGACCAGTAATCCTGTGATACCGACAATAATCAGTGAGAATATGGCCGATTTCATTAATCCCGGTATGCCGCTGCCCAATGCGGTGGGGTAGTGTAATCCAAGTAGTTGTTGCATTGCATACCAGATATATGGAATGATATAGCAGGTAAGGGTTGCGGTTCCTGCCGGTTTGATAATATCGAACCAGCCGGTTTTGCCTTTTATGTCAGTCAGCCAATAGAAGAAGCCGAATGACGGGAAGAAAGCTGCCGTACAGAAGAAGAA
This sequence comes from Bacteroides sp. FSHCM14E1, assembly GCF_019633785.1. Taxonomy (NCBI): domain Bacteria; kingdom Pseudomonadati; phylum Bacteroidota; class Bacteroidia; order Bacteroidales; family Bacteroidaceae; genus Bacteroides; species Bacteroides sp. FSHCM14E1. Next base: position 32,949 of record NZ_JADKYL010000018.1, on the reverse strand, counting down.
CCAGCTTGGAGTGGCTTGTATCTTTGAGATAATCCAGAAAGGATGTGAGGCAAAGCCGGCTGCCAGCATAAGGAGGCCCAGACCGCATAATATCCCTATAAACTTTCCGGGGCGTTCGGGGCTGGCATATTTCTGCATCAATAGTGAAGTTAGCATGCCCGATATTCCGAATGCGTGTAATGTCATATCACTTGGTATGAATGGAAGCGGCAGGATGTCTGCATGATTCAGCAATGCCAGAATGATAAACAGTACCCAGACGAAAAGGTTGCGTACCAGGTTTTCCCGGGTAAATAAATATACAGAGGCACAGATTACATAGGTCCAGCCAATAAGGCCCAGAATTCCCCACCATTTCTGCTGGAAAGGTGCTCCATGAAATCCTTTGTAGAGGATCAGGAAAGTCAGCAGTAAAATACCTGCTGTCTTCATTCCCGTATAGAGATATTTCTTTCGGGTGGTTATCGGTTGAGGGTATACTCCCCAGATCAGGAAGAAGCCAATCACCATAATGATAGAGAACCAGGGATGGGAGAGTCCTGCCACTCCTCCGCTGTTTACAGAGAAAAGTCCCATAACAACCAGTGCCACGGTTCGCCAGAAAATATGCATAATCACTTGGAGCGGTGAATCGCCCTTTTGGTATCGGTTTTGTACCGCAAACGAAATAGACATGCCCATGCAGAACAGGAAAGCCGGGAAAATAGTATCGGAGAAGCCTAACATGTCTTCTGTCATTGCTGCGTGTCCAAGCCAATGGGGGATGTTTCTGAGTCCGGGAATATCATTCACAAAAAGCATAAGGAACATGGTGAGTGCACGGAATACATCGACCGCAGCGACTCGTTGAGGGGATGAGGTTTTCATAATGTGTTAAATTAATCAGGGGTTATGCTCACAAAGATAGCGTAAAAATGTTTAAAGTCTGCTGTCTTCCGGCTTATTCCGCTTATCTTTGCCTGAAAACCTAAAAAATTATGATGACATTAAGCCGTATTACGAGTGCTGACGATTCACGTCTGAACCGTTTGATTCCTTTGTACGAGGAGTCTTTTCCCGAAAGTGAGAGAAGAAAAATCGGGCAGTTGAAACGAATGATTGAGAACCATACCCCCATGTATTTCAATGCTATTGAATGTGATGGAGAGTTGAGTGGAATGTTTGTATACTGGGATATGGGTGACTTCTACTATTTGGAACACCTGGCTGTATTCCCGGAAATGCGGAATAAAAAGATAGGGCAGCAGGTGCTTGATTATGTGGCCGGACACCTGAAAGGACTGCGCCTGCTGGAAGTAGAGCCTACGGAAGATGAAATGACTACCCGGCGCGTGAACTATTATCGGCGTAACGGATACAAGGTGCTCGATAAAACCTATGTACAGCCTTCTTATCATGCTATGGAGAACGCCTGTCCACTTTGGATTATGGGAAATGAAGATTCTCCCCGACTGTCTGAACAGGTGGAAAGAATTAAAGAGGAAGTGTATAGGCAGCAGATAGGATGAGGCCTTATAAATGTGTCAAAACTATCGCTGGCTCCACAGAAAAACAGAGATCGAGTAGGCTTCGGTCTTACTTTCTGTGTTAATCTGTGGAGGCAGCGGTGGGTGAAAAGGTCTTTTACTGCCTTTTCGTGTTTTTAAAAGATTGATTTTGCAATTCCCATTTCCAGTCCTCTTAGCTCGGCAAGTCCGCGCAGGCGTCCAATGCAGGAGTATCCCGGATTGGTTTTCTTCTTTAAATCGTCCACCATTTGGTGTCCATGATCCGGACGCATGGGGATAGATACTTTTCTTCTCTGTTGTAATTCAAGGAAAGCTTTCATGACCCGGTACATATCTACGTCTCCTTCCAGGTGGTTGGCTTCGTAGAAATTTCCTTCGGAATCTCGCTGAGTGCTTCGGAAGTGGACAAAATTGATACGATCGCCGAATTGTTTCATCATACCTTCCAGGTCGTTGGCACTGCTTACTCCAAGTGATCCGGTACAGAGACAAAGCCCGTTCGATTCATTAGGCACAGCATCGATCAGTGCCTGAAAATCGGCCGCACAACTCATGATACGCGGTAAACCCAGAATGGGGCAGGGTGGGTCATCCGGATGAATCACCAGCTTTACACCGGCCTCGTCTGCTACCGCAGTCACTTCTTTCAGGAAGTAGATTAAGTGGGCACGTAGCTTATCCGCGTCGATACCTTTGTAACGATTCAGTTCCTGTTGAAACTGCTCCAGCGTGAAACTCTCTTCCGAACCGGGAAGTCCGGCAATCATATTACGGACAAGGAGTTGTTTCTCCGTTGCGTCCATCTGTTCGAAACGAATTTTTGCTTTGGCTTTTTCTTCATCGGTATAGTCGTTCTCTGCACCCGGTCGTTTCAGTAAGAAAAGATCGAAAGCGATAAAAGCGGCACGTTCAAAACGAAGTGCTTTGGAGCCATCGGGTAGGGTATAGGCAAGATCGGTGCGAGTCCAGTCGAGTACGGGCATAAAATTGTAGGTAACGATATGAATTCCACATTTACCGAGGTTACGTAAGCTCTCTTTGTAGTTTTCGATGTATTTTCTGTAATCGCCTGTCTGGGTTTTGATGTGTTCGTGTACCGGGACACTTTCTACTACCGACCATCGCAGACCGACGGATTCGATCAGTTCCTTTCGTTTCATAATTTCTTCTACAGTCCATACTTCGCCATTAGGGATGTGGTGGAGAGCGTTGACAATTCCCGTAGCTCCGGCTTGTTTAATGTCCCAAAGGCTGACAGGATCATCCGGTCCATACCAGCGCCAGGTTTGTTCGGAAAGAAAGAGTTTATTCTTTGATGAAGTGATATAAGGTTGATTCATAAGTCATTTTTTACTTTTGAAAGTAGGTTTAATCATTCTGTTCGTTTTATCTCTGGGGAGGGAAGATGCATGGGAGAGGTCTCTTTACATTGCAAAAGCATTGAATCCGCCGTCCACTATGGCCACAGTGCCCGTTACGAAGCTTGCTGCGTCGCTGATCAGGTATTGTATTGTGCCGCATAACTCTTCAGCGCGTCCCATACGTCCGAATGGGGTTTGGCGGATGACATCCTGTCCTCGTTGAGTATATGTTCCGTCCGGATTGGTTAGTAAAGTGCGGTTCTGCTCTGTCAGGAAGAAACCGGGGGCAATGGCATTTATACGGATTCCTTCACCAAACTTTTTGGCTATTTCTGTGGCCATAAATGCGGTAAAGTTGGAAATGCCTGCTTTGGAAGCCGAATAACCGGCCACACGTGTCAAAGGCCGGAAAGCTGCCATTGAGGAGAAATTGACAATAGCTCCGCTTTTCTGCTCTGTCATCGGTTTTAGAAATACTTGTGTCGGCAATACGGTACCGGTCAGATTAAGATCCACTACCTTCTGAAATTCATCTATTTTCAGATCGAAGATGTCACTTGCCGGTGCAATCGTAGCTCCCGGCATATTGCCGCCTGCCGCATTGAGCAATGCGTCTACCCGCCCATAAGCTTTCAATATATCTGCCAGGTTCTGTTCAAGGATGTTCCGGTCGAGTACATTGGTTGCCAGGAACAGAGCTTCGCCCCCTTTGGCGCATATTGTTTTTACTATCTCGTTGCCCACTTCGGCTTTACGTCCGAGGATAACGACCTTGGCACCTTCTTCTGCCAGATGGACTGCAATTGTTTTTCCCAATACTCCTGTTCCACCGGTAATGACCACTACCTTATCCTTTACACTAAATAAGTTTGCCATACTATTATATTTTAAGTTTAAACTTCTTCTTCTATAGCTCCGTTATCGTACACGCAGCATGCAAATATAGTTATAAAGTTGATGGAACGGTTCAAAAAAGGAAGGAAATTAATTTTTGGTCAACTCCTTTTATCGGGGATTGGCTATTGTTTGTTGCAGTATTAACAAACTTTCCGGTCCCATATTGAATAAGAGGTCGATGATACTCAGGTTGGGCAGGAATCCGTGGCGGGTTTCGAAAACCTGATAGTAAGGTTGGGGAATAAATTCCGGATCGGCTTGGCGGAAATTCTTTTTGGGATGGATGGCTTCCCGGAAGTCTATTTCGTTCGGGGCGAAGTCCGCTTTATATTCGGTGGTTCGTTCCGTATCAGGTTGTATATCTATCAGCTTGCATACAAGCCGGCACAATTCTTCATTGAAATCTGTGAGGAATTCATATTTCTTTTCATAGAAAGGGCGAAAATCGTCTTTATAATATTCAAAAAAAGGGGTGCTGTTATAGGCCGATTCCATTGCATTCCAGTGCAGATGCCTCCAGTTGCCATGGTCGGAAATCCGGATATCCTTCATCGGACATTTCGGGTTTTCCGGTTTTACGGTAGGAACAGAAAGTGCCAGTTCTCCCTCCGGACCTGCAATAGTACAGCGGTTCCGGTAGGTCTGTTTCATGTAATGATCGTGCTGCTCGATGAATATTTTATCGTAATTCAACAGTTTACTATAATATTCTACGGGTGCCAGATAGGCAGAAGAGAGATAAGCGACTTTCATGGGTAGTTGATACTTTGTGATTACTTGGTTGCTGATATATAATTTGTGGTTTGTGGGACTGACTACTTCACCGGTTGGAAGAATCGGTTCCAGCGGTATCCGTTGAAGATTCCCGTATGGTCTTTCTTTGAGAACCAGATTCGCGAAGCTTTCCCAATGACATGATCTTGCGGCACAAAGCCGAACAAGCGGGAATCGGAGAGATTTACCGAGTTATTGGAAGCCATCCAGTAATAATCTTTGGTAAAATAGCAATGCTGTGAAGGGTGACCTTCAATGTAGAGCGTATCGTTCCGGATTTCCGCTTGTTTGCCTTCATGCAACACCAGCGTATTCCGCAACAGGGTCCTGTTCCACGGATAAACTCTGACGGCCTTTCCCTTGCCAGGGATGATGAGCGGTTTAGTTTCTTCCTGCCGGCTTTGGCTCAGAGGTTGTATCCAGCTTTTTCCGTTCATCGCCTGTTCAAGCAGATAATATTCGTAACGGCTGAAGCTTCGTACATTCTTGCCTTCATGCTGCCCCATCAGTTCATTGGAGCCGATGGAAAGAATGGAAAGTAGTGAGTCTAACTGCTGTTCCTTGGTCTGTGGATAAGTGTAGAGTTGTTTCCGGTCCGGTCCGAGTTGTGTGTTGCGGTCTACTACATTGAATAGTGAATCGATAAGCAAAGTATCTCCCGGTACACCGATACACCGGCTGATATAGATTTCTCTCCGGTCGATGACCGGTTCTTTGATAGCCGCGGGATTATTGAATACGACGATGTCGTCTTTATCAATGCGCCTTGGATTCCAGCGGTGGTAGGAGAACAGTGACATATAAGGTGCCCGAAGTCCGTAGCTCCACTTATTGACCAGAATACGTTCGCCTTGGAAAAGGGAGTTCTCCATGCCCGATGAAGGTATCAGGCATGAGGTAAAAGCAAAGCCGCGGAGCAATAATACGATAACTATTGCTCCGGCAAATGCTATAATCCATTTAAATCCCTTTCTCATTACTACTTAGTCTACCCACTTAAAGATGCGGTTCCAGCGGATTTTACCGTCAAACCAGCCACGGTCTTTATCCAATGACAGCCATACGACGATCGGTTTACCTACTACGTGGTCTTCGGGTACGAATCCCCAATAACGGGAATCAGCCGAATTATGCCGGTTATCACCCATCATCCAGTAATAATCCAACTGGAAAGTATACTGGTCTGTCTTCACACCGTTAATGTAGATTCCGTCTTCTTTCTGTTCCAGTTTATTGCCTTCGTAGGCAGTGATGCAACGTTCGTAGATAGGCAGATTATCCGGAGTCAGCGTGATAGTGGCTCCCTTTGCCGGAATCCAGATAGGGCCGTAATTGCTGCGGTTCCAGTGAGTATATAAATTCAGAGGATACATGTCTCCGGCATAATCTTCCGGCTCTATCACGATTTTGCTGATCAACTTTTTGTTGGCGGACAGAGTATCATACATTTTTTTTGTGAGCGGAAGGTGATATACAGGATTCAGCCTGCCTTGGGCGTTTCGTCCATCCATTCCTAACTCAATCAACCCTTCTTCATAACCTGCTCCTTCGGGAGTTAATCCCTGGTCGGCTTTACTGATCCCCAGTTCGCGGAACATCTCTTCTGTGATATACGGACCCGTAGTTTGCACAAAGTAGTTGAATTGCAGGTTCTCAGGGTTTTCTATTGCCTTCCCGTCAATCATCACCTGACCGTTGATAATTTGGAGTGTATCGCCCGGCAGCCCTACACAACGTTTTACGTAATTCTCCCGGCGGTCCACCGGACGGGTGACAACTTTGCCATACCGTTGGGGATTGGACATTATTTCTTTTCGTCCGGCATTGTAATATAAATCGTATACTGTTTTCTGTTGTTCCCGGGTCAGACTGTCCATATTGATCGGATTCGGATAAATCTGCTTCCCGATGTTGTATGCCAGTGTATAAAAGTCGGCATCCGGAAAGTTCAGCGCAACAGTGTCTCCTGCAGGGAAGTTAAACACTACAATATCGTTCAGTTTTACTTTACCGAACCCGGGCACACGTTTGTATTTCCACTGAGGCCACTCAATGTACGACTTGGTGTTCAGTATCGGCAGTGTATGCTGTGCCAATGGCATCGATAGCGGAGTATTCGGTACACGGGGACCATAGCTCATCTTGCTTACATACAGGAAGTCTCCCACCAGCAATGATTTTTCCAGTGAGGAGGATGGGATCTGATAATTCTGAAAGATATAGATGTTCACGAAATATACTGCCACCAAAGCGAAAACGATGGCATCTACCCAACTCATTACGCTTCGGACAGTCGGGTTCTTTGACTTCTTCCAGAATGACCAGGGGATTTTCTTGGTAATGTAAACATCGAAAATAAAAGGAACCACAATCAGTCCCCACCAGCTTTTCACCCAGATCAGAAAGATCAGATAAAGAAGAATGGCAATGGAACACTTTATCCATTGAGTACGTGTTGCTTTTCTCATGATGTTAGTCTTTTAAGAATGGGAATAAATCGCTCATACCCAGATAGCCTTCATGGGTTGCTGTGTATTCTGCGGCAAGTACCGCACCCAAAGCAAAACCTCCCCGGTTTTTGGCATCGTGGGTGATGGAGATACTGTCCGCCTCCGAATCGTAACGGATGGTGTGGATACCGAATACTTCGCCTTCACGGATGGAGTGAATCGGCAACTCGTTCGCTGAGTGTGCTTCCTCTTTTACCCAAACGTTTTTACGTTCCATGTTTTCAAGAATACCTTCTGCCAGCGTGATGGCCGTTCCGCTTGGTGCATCGAGCTTGTGCACGTGGTGGGTTTCACTCATGGTCACGTCATATGCTGGGAACTGGTTCATTATTTTAGCCAGATACTTATTGACTGCCGAGAAGATGGCTACGCCCAGGCTGAAATTGGATGACCAGAACAGGGTTTTTCCACCTTTGCTGCATAGTTCCTTTACTTCATCGCCGTGCTCTGCCATCCATCCGGTACTGCCCGAAACTAACTTTACACCTGCTTTGAAAGCTCTCATATAATTGCTGTAGGCTACCATGGGATTAGTGAACTCAATAGCCACATCTGCCGATTTAAACGCTTCGGATTCGAAATCATCCTGATTATTGATGTCGATAATGCTGACAATTTCGTGTCCGCGACTGAGGGCTACTTTTTCGATTTCCCTGCCCATTTTTCCGTAACCTATTAATGCTATTTTCATTGTTTTACTGACTTTATAGACTTTATATCCAAAATATTAGTCGCAAAGATAGGATTTTTATTACATTTGTCGAGCACATTAACGTCTTGTTAACAATGGAACACCTCCTACACTATGTGTGGAAACACAAAATCTTTCCTCTTCATGAACTGCAAACAACCACCGGGCTGCCTGTTGAAGTGATTGATACGGGACTGCCGAATCCTAATGCAGGCCCCGATTTTTTTAATGCCAAACTAAAGATTGACGGTACGCTTTGGGTAGGTAATGTCGAAATACATGCAGTCTCTTCCGATTGGTTCCGTCACGGGCATGATCATGATATAGCCTATGACTCAGTGATTTTACACATTGCCACGGAAATAGATTGTGAGATATACCGCACCAATGGTGAACCTGTCCCGCAACTCCGGTTGGCTTGTCCCCGCCGGGTGAAGGAACATTATGACGAGCTTTGCCGGGCAGACGTACATCCACCTTGCTATTCGATCTTGGAAACTCTTTCCAAACTAACGGTTCATTCCTGGCTGACAGCTTTACAGACCGAGCGTTTCGATCAGAAGAACCAGACCATATCCCGGCGGCTTCAGCGCTGCAACCAACATTGGGAGGACGCCTTTTTCATCACGCTGGCACGTAATTTTGGTTTCGGACTGAATGGAGATGCTTTTGAAGCCTGGGCGAATCTGCTTCCGTTCCGCTCCATCGATAAGCATCGTGACGACCTGACACAAGTGGAGGCTTTCTTCTTTGGACAGGCCGGTTTGCTGGAGGGAGAACCTGTTGACGATTATTTCAGTTGGATGCAGAAGGAATTCCGTTATCTGCAACATAAGTTTGAACTTCCGCCGGTGATGAATGCTTCTTTGTGGCGTTTTCTCCGTCTTCGTCCCGGCAATTTTCCACATGTGAGGCTGGCACAACTGGCTTCCCTATATTACAAAGAGCGTTCCCTGTTTTCACGTGTCATGGAAGCGCAAACCCTGAAAGAGTTAAAGTCGATCTTCTCCGGTCATACTTCTGCTTATTGGGAGGAGCACTTCATGTTTGGCAGGACCTCTCCCCGGAAGGAGAAAAGCATCGGTTCCGGTGCAAGGGAACTGATCATTATCAATACGGTCATACCTTTTCTGTATGCTTACGGTTTGCATAAGGCAGACGAAAGGTTGTGTGAACGCGCAGCTTCATTGCTTGAAGAGTTGAAAGCTGAAAACAACTACGTCACCCGCATGTGGAGCGAAGCCGGAATTCCTGTCCGGACAGCAGCGGACAGTCAGGCGTTGTTACAGTTACAGAAGGAATATTGCGACAAGAAGAAATGTCTTTATTGCCGCTTCGGATATGAATACCTGAAACATAAATAATTCTGTCCTTCCCGATTGGATATTAGGAAGATATATTATCTTTGCCCGCTGAAAATGCGGGGTGGGATTCCCCGTCTTAATAACCCATTCATTATGAAAGTGAAAAGATTTGTGCTTTGTCTGTTTATGCTTACCCTGATGGGAGGCATTTGCTTTATTTCCTGTGGAAATACTTCGAAAGCGAAGGCAGAGAGTGCCGCTACTGCGGAAACGGCTGATGAACCTTTCCAGACGTTTCTGAAGAAGTTCACCTCAAGTGCTTCTTTCCAGTATACCCGTGTGAAGTTTCCGTTAAAAACTCCCATCACTCTGATGACGGACGATGGAAATAGCGAGAAAACCTTCCCCTTTACACAAGAGAAATGGCCGTTGCTGGATGGCGAGACTCTAAAAGAGGAACGCATTACCCAGGAGGAAGGAGGAATCTATGTTTCTAAATTTACGGTGAACGAACCTACCCATAAAGAGTTTGAAGCTGGGTATGAGGAGTCGGAAGTTGACTTACGTGTGATATTCGACTTGATTGACGGTAAATGGTATGTAACCGATTGCTATACCGGGTGGTATGGATACGATCTGCCGATTGACGATCTGAATGAAACTGTGAAGCAGGTGAAAGAAGAGAATCAGACTTTTAAAGAATTGCATCCATAGAGAATCTGGTATCAGGGGGAGGATCACTCAGGGACTCCCTCTCTTTTAAAGAAAAGATAGGTTACTGCTCCAAGATATGCAAGTCGACTAACATCGCCGTGTACTGGTCAAGATTTTACGTACCGGAGTAAATGGCTTTACATGCCGACGTAAAAGCCTTTACATGTCGGGGTAAATGCTTTTACATCGAAAGGAAAATACAGGTAAATATAATTTGCTGACTATCAGTGGTAATGAAACGGATGCCAAACTACGCATTGTCCGGATGAACTTTCTGTCAGAATGCCGAACGGACGGCAATGTTGTATTTGGTGAGCGTAGTGCTTTTATGGATAGCTTTCCAACTTTTCCGGTCGATCTGTGGAGCCAGATACTCCCAGAATGTTTTCATCTTGGTTACCAGTTGCGCTTCGCCACCTTGTATCTGCTCTTCATAATGAAGGAAAACGGCTGTGTGCAGTGCCTTAAGCTTTTCATGCCACTCTTCGGGAGAAAGCTTTCTGCCTTCTTTGTACTCCCAGCCTAATGCAGGGTTTGTCAGTAATCCGCGTCCGATCATCACTCCGGCAAGGCTTGGGAACTTGTCGGTAATGCGGTGGATGTCTGTTACGGTCAGGATATCTCCATTATAGACTACGGGATGTCTGCATGCTTCGTAGAAAGAGGTAAATCCCTCCATGTCTACCTCACCTTTGTATTGCTGGATGCCCAACCGGGGATGGAGGGTGATTTCGGTCAGGGGAGCAGCGTTAAGCAACGGTATCAGTGACAGGCATTCATCCGGTTTTTCCCATCCCAGACGCATCTTTACCGAAAAGCGTATGTCGGGAAATTGTTCCGTTTGTTTTAGCAATGCCTCCACCTTGTCGGGATAAGGCAGCATGCCGGACCCGCATTGCCGTTTTGCCAACATCGGGAAAGGACAGCCGAGATTGATGTCTATCTCCCGATAGCCCTGTTCGATGAAGAGGGCGATCATACGCTCTGTTTTATCCGCTTCGGAGGCTATGAGTTGCGGGATAAGGCGGGCCACCCGGTTGTTTTCGGGTAGAATGTCTCGAACGTCTTTGTGGCGGAACTCTCCCCGGTCTACTCGTACAAAAGGAGTATGATAGACATCTATGCCGCCGAAAACGGCGGCATGGGCATTACGATAGGCTGCCTCGGTATATCCCTGAAGCGGAGCGAAGTGGATAGGTAATGTATTATTCATCTGTTTTTAAAACATAAACATGGCTACACCTACGATACGGTTGTTACCGATGGAATGTGTATCGATGATTTTGCCGTTTTTAAGATTCAGTGAACCGTAAGCAGCGGAAGTATAGGTATATTCCACTCCAAACTTCCAGTGATTGACGTTGTATGTCAGTTCGGCTCCGGCAGTTACTACCTGGTCTACATTGGTTCCTGTTCCGTACAGTTGACCGGATGCTAAAGCATCACTTGTCCCCAGATTCTTGACATATCCCAGGAAGATGCCCGGTTTCCATTTCTGTCCGTATACAACGTTCAGCCATGAACTGGATACCCGGATCGGTGTATATTTCTGTTCTCCGGTCTGCTTATCGATCGATTTGATTCCGAATCCACCGAGCATCGAAGTTTGTGTCAGATTAGAGCCCAATACGGTTTTGGCCCCTACAAACCAGTCTTTATTGCTGTATTTTACATGTCCTTCATAAGATAAAGTGGTGATGCGTTCGTTCACTTTATAAACTTTATCATCTATTTTAGACTCTGTACGGGGTTTCAGAGAGAGAAGTTCTATGCCTGCTCCGGCTATCCATCCGTTGGCTTTATAATCGAGTCCCAGATAGAATTCGGGGACACAGCTGTTCTTTATATAAGCCTGGCTCTTGCCCGCAATGCCTTGCGATAAATACTGCGATTGCCAGATTGCGGCTCCTGTCAGTTGGAATCCCTTATGTGTATAGCGATAGCGAATTTGAGGGGCACGGCTGAATGGCTGGAAAGGTGCACCCACCGAAAGATTCAGTATTTGTGGTGATACGTCACCGAACAGCGGATGCCAGGTTTGGCCGAGTAAGAGAGCTGAACGTCCCCAATCCAGGTTCAGGTAGGCATGGCGTAAGCGGATGGTGGAGTAGGAAGTTCCTGAGCCGCGGAAGTCCACTTCTACTTTGGCAGAAGTCATGGCACGTCCCAATTTAGGGCCGGCTACGTCTATTCCCAGGCGGGTATATAAGGTATAAAAGCTACCGTTGGCAGTTGCGTTCAGGTCCTTGCCGTTTTCATCGAGTACTTCGTCTTTGGGATACATGTAAAACAATCCGTCTACTGTCTCTTCGTTAGCACGGCTGTTGTAATAAAGGTCTGTGCGAATCTGTCCGTAAAACTTATAACTAAAGTCTTTCTTTTGAGCAAAACTGCTTACTGCCATCATCAGGCAGGCAGATAAAATTAGATGCTTCTTCATTTTTTGTGTTATTTGTTAGATACAATGGGGATTTACCCGTTGAAGTTATTATCTTAAATCAATGTAAGATGGTTGTTTCACGCTGCAAAGGTAAGGAAATCATCTGACTGACCATGAAAAAGGATACCCGAAAGTAAACGTTTTCGGAAAAGGTTGTAAAATAGCACCGGATGGAGAATGAAATACTGGAATAAAGTATATATTTTTGCAAGATAAAAATAGAATAGACCATGAAAGTAAAAAAGATCAGTATTGCTAATGTGGAGGTCGATGCACTTCCCGAATTACTGGATAAAGAAAAGATCGGTTTCCAGACTATTGATAATGTGAATTGGGAAGCTTATCCTTATCGTCCGAAAGTGGAGTTCCGTATAGCCCATAGCGATGATGCTGTTTTGTTGCACTTTAATGTGAAAGAGGCCAGTGTGAGGGCTAAGTACGGAGAGGACAACGGGTCTGTGTGGACGGACTCTTGCGTGGAGTTCTTTTCTGTGCCTGCCGGTGACGGTATTTATTATAACATCGAATGCAACTGTATCGGGACGATTCTTATAGGTGCCGGAGCAGAACGTAACGACCGGGAGCGTGCCTCTCAGGAAGTGATGGATCAGGTAAAGCGTTGGGCCAGCCTGGGACGCCAGCCGTTCAATGAACGCATTGAAGAGTGTAACTGGGAAGTGGCGCTGATCATTCCATATACAGCATTCTTTAAACACAATATTACTTCTCTGGACGGAAAAACGATTACTGCGAACTTCTACAAATGTGGAGACGAATTGCAGACCCCGCATTTCCTTTCATGGAATCCGATTAAAATAGAGAAACCGGATTTCCATCGTCCCGATTTCTTCGGTACCTTGGAGTTTGAATAGAATGAACCTGCCTGTGTAAAAGCATGGAAAATAATAAAAGAAAGGTGTAGCCATCCCAGGATGACTACACCTTTTCTTTATCGGCAGATGATTGTGCCTATTTTACGATTCCACGTTTTGACTCCTTGACGAATGCAACGATATTTTCTATCTCTTCGCTCATGGGAACCTGGTCTACAATTTTTTGTACTGCATCCTGCAGGCTGAAATTGCCCTGATAGATCAAACGGTAAGCATTGGCAATATGTCGCAAGACCCTTTCGCTCGTATTTTTATGTTGTTGTAATACTACAGCGTTTACTCCGTGATATTCTACCGGATTTCCGGCCATAATAACATAAGGAGGTACGTCTTTTGATATGCGGCAACCGCTCTGAATCAACGTCCATTGTCCTACATGGCAATATTGATGGAGTGTGACGTTTCCACTCAGGATCACGCAATCGTCCAAGGCACATTCTCCGGCAATTGTAGTACCGATACCGGCTACGCAATTGTCACCGATTTGTACGTCATGACAGACATGAACCTTGTCCATCAGGAAGTTGCCGTTGCCGATCTTTGTGGCGTTTCCGCCGAAAGTGGCCCGGCTGATGACTACATTCTCGCGGATATGATTGTTATCACCGATGATCAGTGAACTTTCTTCTCCTTTGTAATGGAAATCCTGTGGCTCCGCTCCGAGTACGGCGTGTTGATGCACTTTGTTACCTTTTCCCAGCTGCGTACCATTCAGTATGCTGGCATAAGACATAATGATGCAGTCGTCCCCTATTTCGACATTATCTTCAATGTAAGCGAACGGTTGAATGGTGACATTCTTACCGATTTTTGCCCCGGGGGCTATCGATGCTAATGGACTAATCATAATTGTATTGTATTTAAAGTTAATCTTCTCTTCCGCCGCCTAATGCCTGATAAAGGCTTACTACAGCCTGCATCCGGTCGAAAGTATCGTTTACCTGAGATAAACGGGCACTGAGCAAAGATTGTTCGGCCGACAATACCTCCAGATAAGTAGACGTCCCTAATTTAAACAATTCTTTTGTATATTCAGATGCTTTCTCTGATGATTCCACTTGCATTTTGCGGGAAGCCGTTTTTTCGGAAGCACTCTGATACTGGTACAGTGCATTGCTTACTTCACTTCCTGCATTCAGTATACTCTGTTGGAAGGCCAGTTTAGCTTCTTCCTGTTGTGCCTTGGCTATCTTCAGACGGGCGATGTTTGCACCCCGGTAGAACAGCGGCTGAGTAAGTGAACCAAGTACGGAGGCCAGCAGTTTACCCGGGTTGACAATGGCGCTACCGGCACTGTTGGTCCATCCGGCTGACCCACTGATTGTGATCTGCGGATAGAAGGCGGCACGGGCTGAGTTTGCATTGTAATAAGTGCTGGCCAGAGCCATTTCGGCTGCTTTTACATCCGGACGGTTAGAAAGTAGCTGCAAAGGAACACCTACTGAAAACTCTTCCGGCAATTGCTGTTCTTCAAGGACTCCCCGTTGAATAGTCTGCGGCGCCTGTGCCAGCAGCATAGACATGGCATTTTCGGTTTCGCGGATACTCTGCTGAATGGCTGGGATAGAGGCCAATACTTGTGCATAGGCAGCTTTGCTTTGTTCCACTCCGGCAGAGGTCGTGTTGAACATGGCGGCATCCTTCATAGCTTGCATCGTTTCAACATTACGTTTCATGATGTCGGCGGTCTGTTCGGTGATGTCGAGCTGACGGTCGAGCATTAATAGCGTGTAGTATGTATTGGCAATTCCCGAGATGATCTGGGTCTGTACAGCTTGGCGATATGCTTTCGTTTGTAACAATGCTACTTGTGCACCCCGTTTGGCATTCAGCAGTTTGCCGAACAAATCGATCTCCCAACTGGCAGTTGCAGGCAGTGAATAAGTTTTCGTTGCCGCATGTTTGTCGAAACTGCTGATGGTTCCTTGTGGTGACAATCCGAGTGAAGGAGCATAAGCCAAGCGGGCTGACATCAGCGATGCCTGTGCCTCTTTCACTTTCAGTGCGGCAGTCAGCAGGTCAGTATTGTGAGTCAGTCCCTGTTCGATTAACGCTTGTAACTGAGGATCTGTGAAGACCTCTCTCCAAGGCAGATTTCCGAAGTTGGCAGTATCGGATACCAAAGTATCGGCAACAGATACTGTATCCCGGTAAAGCCCGGAAGCTTCTATATCCTTAGGTCTGTCATATGATTTATAGATGTGGCAGCTGCTCAGGAGAGCAGTTGCACACAACATACCTATAATTTGTTTCTTCATATTCTTTTCTTTATTCCTATTTAGCGTATTGTTCAATTTCTGTTTCTGCATCTGTATTATCGATGTCTTCCCATTCGATAGGTTTCACCTTCTCCTGTAAATACTGGAAGAGAACGAACAAAGCAGGAACCACAAATATCTGGCATATCATACCGATAAACATACCGCCTACCGCAGCTGTACCCAAAGCACGGTTACCATTGGCACCTACTCCCATGGCAAGCATCAACGGAATCAAACCTACTACCATTGCTAAAGAGGTCATCAGAATAGGACGGAGACGTGCACCTGCTCCCAATACGGCAGCCCAGGTGATGCTCATACCCATCTTACGACGGTCGAGGGCAAATTCGACAATCAGGATCGCATTCTTTGCTAACAAACCTATCAACATAATCAATGCAATCTGCATATAAATGTTGTTGGTAGCTGCTCCTAAAATAGGGATGATATTATTGGCCAATCCCATCAGGTGGGCAAAGATGAAGCTGCCTGCCAGACCGAAAGGAATAGAAAGCAATACAGCCAATGGTAAAATATAACTTTCGTACTGGGCACTCAGCAACAAATAAACGAATACGAAGCAAAGAACGAAGATCATAGCTGTGGAGCTGCCACTGGAGCTTTGTTCTTCGCGGGTCATACCCGAGAATTCATAGCCATATCCTGTAGGTAAAGTCTGTTCGGCTACTTCCTGCATTGCCTGGATGGCTTGACCGGAACTATAGCCGTCAGCGGGAGAACCGTTGATGGTCATAGCGGTAAACATGTTGAATCGCTTGATATTATCCGGTCCGTAGATGCGCTTAATATTCATAAACTGAGTGATAGGCGCCATTTCGTTACCATTGCGTATCTTGATTGACTTCAGCGACTCGAGGTTGGTGCGACTGTTCGGTTCCGCTTGAATCATTACGCGATACATTTTACCGAAGCGGTTGAAGTTTGAAGAATACAAACCACCGTAGTAGCCTTGCAAAGTGGTCAGAATATCGTTAGGTGATAGTCCGGCTTTCTTACAGGCAGCTGCGTCGATGTCTATCATGTATTGCGGGAAGTTCGGATTGAACGATGTTTGCGCTGATTGAATTTCGGGACGGGCCTGCAATTTAGAGATGAAATCCTGAGCCACCTCATAGAATTTGTCAAGGCTACCTCCCGTTTTATCCTGTAGGTTCATCTCAAAACCGTTGGACACACTATAACCCGGAATCATCGGTGGAGCGAACAACAGTACACGGGCGTCTTTAATCACTTCATGAGCTTTGAGGTATAACATGCCCGAAACAAAGTCTGAACGTTCTTTGATGGATCGCTCATCCCAGTTTTTCAGTTTACAAATAAATGAACCGTAGCTGGGTCCCTGTCCTGCTATGAAGCTATAGCCTACAATCATCGTACGGCTGTCGATTGCCGACTCTGAAGCTATCAGGCTGTCTACCTGTTGCATCACCGCTTCGGTACGTTCTTTAGAACTACCCGGGGGCATGTCGACAACAGCCATGATGGTACCTGTATCTTCATTCGGAACCAAACCGGTCGGGGTGATATTCATCAGGAAAATCATCAGGGCAAAGCCGGCTACTACCGCACTGATTGTAAGCCAAGGTTTCTGGATGAAGAATAGTACCCTTTTCTTATATTTTTTCAAAATCGTATCGTATGCCGCATTGAATGAAGCATGGAAACGTTTGGCAAGCGTCACTTTTTCTTTTTTGTTCGGATCGTGTGGTTTCAGTAGGATGGCACACAGTGCAGGACTCAATGTCAAAGCATTCAAGGCCGAAAGTGCAATAGCGATAGCCATTGTCAGACCGAACTGGCGATAGAATGTACCGGAAGTACCGGACATGAAACTTACCGGAATAAATACAGACATCATTACCAATGTGATAGAAACGATGGCACCTCCCAATTCATTCATGGCGTCGATGGAAGCCAGACGGGCTGATTTATAGCCTTGGTCAAGTTTTGCATGGACGCCTTCCACGACGACGATCGCATCATCGACCACAATCGCTATGGCAAGTACCATGGCACATAGTGTCAGAAGGTTGATACTGAACCCAATCAGATATAAGACAAAGAACGTACCGATCAATGCAACCGGGATGGCGATAGCAGGAATCAATGTGGAGCGTAGATCCTGCAGGAAAATGTATACCACAATGAATACAAGAATAAATGCCTCGATCAATGTCTTGACTACCTCATGAATAGAGGCGAACAAGAAGTCATTGGCATTCTGTGATACATTTACTTTGACGCCCGGTGGGAAGGTAGAAGCTGACTTATCCAGTAAGGCGAGGATGTCGTTGATAATAGCTGTCGCATTCGAACCGGCTGTCTGGAATACGATGATGGTTACTGCCGGATGCCCGTTCACTTTATTGGTAAATCCGTAAGTCAGACGTCCCAATTCTACACTGGCGATGTCTTTCAGTCGAAGTACCTGTCCGTCTTCAGTAGCACGGATTACAATATTCTCAAATTCTTCTTGACTTTGCAGGCGCCCCTTGTATCTCAGAGTATATTGAAAAGTCTGGTTACCCTCTTCACCGAATGCTCCCGGAGCAGCCTCAATGTTCTGTTCGGCCAATGCTGCGGAAACATCGGTAGGCATCAGGTGATATTGGGCCATGATATCCGGTTTCAGCCAGATACGCATTGAATAGTCTGCACCAAGCACCATGGCGTCACCTACACCCGGTACGCGTTGCACTTCCGGCACCAGATTGATCTTGGCATAATTTTCCAGAAATTCGTTATCGTATTTGTCGTCGGAACTATATAAAGAGAATACCAGCAACATACTGGTCTGTCGTTTTGAAGTGATGACGCCTACTTTGGTTACTTCGGCGGGTAGCAGACCTTGTGCTTTGGCTACGCGGTTTTGAACGTTTACCGCGGCCATATCCGGATCGGTGCCTTGTTTAAAGTATACGTCAATACGGGCTTCACCGGTATTGGTTGCTGTGGAACTCATGTACATCATGTTTTCCACACCGTTGATTTGCTCCTCCAGCGGGGCGACTACACTGTTTAATACCGTTTGTGCATTAGCACCCTGATAAGTGGTCGAAACGCTTACCGTAGGTGGGGCAATATCCGGATATTGGGAAATAGGCAGCGAAATCAAGCCCAGAATACCCAAGATTACTATAACGATGGAGATCACCGTAGATAGTACCGGACGATTAATAAATCTATCTAGTTTCATATTTAACTTGCTATGCTGATTTTATTTTCCTTGTTTTTTCTCTTCAAGTGCTTGTTGGAAGTTGGCTTTAGCCTGTTCCGGAGTAACTGGTTTGATTGCCTGTCCGTCTTTCAGGGTGCTGGCATTATCCAAGACCACTTTTTCACCAGCTTTCAAGCCGGAAGTCACTACGTAATCGTGTCCGTTATCCACATTGAAAACATTTATTTCAGTCATCTTTACAGTATTGTCCGGCTGCAATACGAAAGCAAATTTCTTGTCTTGTATTTCCGTTGTAGCTTTTTGCGGAATAACAATTGCATTTTCCAGATGATAGGGTACGATCAGGTTGGCCATACCACCGCTTCTCAGCAAATGTTCTTTGTTAGGGAAAGTGGCCCGAATACTTACTGCTCCGGTATTTTGGTTGATGACACCACTAATGGTGGACATTTTACCTTTATCGGCGTAGGTGGTTCCGTCCGATAGTTCAAGCCCTACCTCCGGATAAGACTCTACAGCTGAAATCTGAGAACCGTCTTTACGTACCAGTGCCAATAGATCTTTTTCAGTCAGTGAAGAGTAGACATACATTTCGTTAATGTCCGAAACGATGGTCAGCGGAGTTTGGATAGAAGGGCTGACAAGGCTTCCCAGACGATAAGGAATTGTGTTGACAATACCATCTGAAGGGCTTTTTACATTGGTGAAGGTTAAATTTTGTTCTGCACTTATCAGTTGTGCCTGTGCGGAAGCCAGTTGTGCTTTGGCAGATGCCAGAGAGTTTTCTGCCATCGCCAGGTCGTAATCACTGATGATATTCTTTTTATTCAATTCACGTTTGTTGTTCACTGTGATTTCTTGTGTGTTCACTCCGGCTTTTGCAGTAGCTACAGCTGCTTTGGCCGAACGGACAGCGGCTTCATATTGTACCGGGTCGATGATGAACAATATCTGTCCTTTGCGTACCATAGAACCTTCGTCTACGCAAACTTTTGTGATGAATCCCGATACTTGCGGACGGATTTCTACGTCTTGTTTACCTTTGATAGTGGCCGGATAGGAACTCTTCAGATTTACTGTAGTGGGTTGCAGCACCTGCACTGCGCATTCCGGGGTTCCCCCGCTCAGGTCAAATCCCTTTTTGCCGCAACTCGACAGGAGGGCTAAACAAAATGCAAATAAAACAATTTTACTTTTCATACCTTCTTTATATTCAATTTATAATGATGTCCATTTTGTGGTAATGTGATTTATCGTGCTAACCCTTCAATGATAAGGGAGAGAAAACCGAATGTACTTAATCAGTTTTCTGCGCAAAAGTACTCTTTTTTCCATCTTGATGTTCTTTGAATAGCTGTTTTTTAACTATGTTTTTCTCTAATTAATATAGGTGTTGCGTAAAAAGCTGTCAAAAGGTATCTGTCATTCTCGTTGGAAAGACTGCATAAGCGGAGCGGGAAAGGTATATATAAAAACAGTGACCCGGAACACTCCGGATCACTGTTTGATTGTTGCTTTGAGGAGTTTCTTTTTAATTCCTTACATGTTGACTTTATGACGTACAGGTGTCAGGATGAAACTGAATTCATAATCCTGATAAGGTACGCGGTACTTTTCAAGCGGAAGTGTTCCCCAACTGTTGACACATCCTAATCCCATCTGCACCTTGTCAATGCACAGATTGGTGAAAGGAGCTTTCGGCACTTCAGGAGAGTGACGTTGGTCTTTCTGTGCTCCGTCATCCAAAGATTCGATGCTGTAGTTCAGGGCAGAAGCAGAGAAAGGAGTATCGCCTACGAACTGCAAGCCGTTTCCGCTGACGTTCAATACTCTCCACCAACGTAAATCGGTCTTGGTTCCGGTTTCCTGCGGTCGGATATATGGATAGAATTGTTCGGCAACTGTCTGGCGATATTTGCCAAGCATGGTAGAGTGATTACGGTCGGCGTAATTTTCTATCGGACCGCGGCCATAATATTCTACTTCATTAAAGTTCTCGGGCATTTGCATTTGCATGCCAAAGCGGAACATATCAGAAACTTTCTCTTCTTTGCCGGCTTCCATCTTTTGAGTTACTTTGATGGCGCCTTCATTGTTGATGACGTAAGTCAGGAACAATTTACCCTTTACGGCTTTCATGTCATATTCTGCCTGAATAACCGCCTGCTCGTTTTCAATATTCTGTTTCAGAGAAGTTAACTTCAGTCCCGGATTTTTCCATACGGCATACCGGTGCTGCAATCCTGCTCCATAGTCGTTGTCGGTAGGAGCACGCCAGAAGTTGGGAGTCAGTTGGGCTCCCTGATTCAATAACTGTATGCCGTCTGCTTCGTAGCGAGAAAGATAGCCATTGTGTTTATTGAATTCAATAATGAAGTTTTCACCTTCTACAATCAGGTAGTTATGATCGTTATCTTTGATAACCGGTACATGAACGGCAATGTTAGATGCCTTCCGGTTTTTTAATTCCGGAGTTTGGGCTTTGTACGGACGGATGGTCAACTGGTCATATGCCACTGTACTTCCTGCCGGCATCAATGTTTCGGCGGATTTCAGTTTGTAAGCTACGTTGAGTAGCAGTTCTTTGCATGGGCAGATATTTTCCGTATTCAGATTCAGTTTAAGGGTAGCTGTTTGTTGTGGAGCCACGTTCAGTTCCTGAATCACTCCGGCTTGCATTACTTCGCCGTCTGCCAGTAATTGCCACTCCATATAGTATGCAGACAAGTCGCGGAAGAAGTTTTCATTGTATACTTTTATTTCTCCTTTGGCAAGGTCTGCGGGAGTGGTCCAAATGGACTGATAGAAATATCCTACTTCATGGGCATGCGGATTCGGACGGCGGTCGGGACTGATCAAACCGTTATTATTAAAGTTATTGTCCGAAGCGTCATATTTATTGAAATCGCCGCCGTATCCGTAAATATCTACACCGTCTTTATTCTTCCAGTGGTTGGATTGGTCAACAAAGTCCCAGATGAATCCGCCCTGGTATTTCGGATATTTACGTATCAGATCCCAATATTCTTTGAAACCACCCTGTGAGTTACCCATGGCGTGGGCATATTCACACTGAATCAGGGGCTTGTCTATGTTGCCTTCACAATATTTCTTGCAGGCATCATAATCGTAATACATCGGGCAGAAAATGTCTGTGAACTGATTGGTGCCTGCCTGTTCGTATTGTACGGCACGCGTTTTGTCTTCATTCTTGATCCATGTGTAGCATTGTTCGAAGTTCGGACCGTATCCGGCTTCGTTCCCTAAAGACCAGAAGATGATGGAAGGATGGTTATACCCTCTTTGTACGTTGCGTTGGTTACGTTCCAGATGTGCTTTTTTATAAGATGGATTTTTGGCAAGTGTCTCTTTGCCATATCCCATTCCGTGTGATTCTACATTGGCTTCCGCCACTACGTAAATGCCGTATTGGTCGCAAAGGTCGTACCACAGATTGTCGTCCGGATAGTGACAGGTACGCACGGCATTGATGTTCAGCTGTTTCATTCGTAAGATGTCTTGCAGCATGCGCTCACGTGAAACAACATATCCGCCGTCCGGATCTATTTCATGACGGTCGGCGCCTTTGAAAAGCACCGGCTGACCGTTTACCAGGATTTGTCCGCCTTTCAGTTCTATTTTGCGGAAACCTATTTTGACCGGGATCACTTCCAAGGTGGTATTGTTACCACTTTTCAATGTTGCAGTCAATGTATATAAATTGGGTGTTTCTGCGGTCCATTTTGCGGGATTGTCTACGTTCATGCCAACAGACTTTTTACCGTTTCCGCTAACTTGGGCTGTGGCTACGTTTTTCCCTGTCGGATCTGCCAGATTCAGTTCTACCGTTCCGCTTCCGTTTAGGTTGAGTGCTATATCCAGTGTACCGTTTGTATAATTGGCGTCCAAATCAGGCGTTACACGAATGTCCTGAATATATTTCTTATTGCGGCTGTATAGGTAGCAGTCACGTCCTACTCCGGAGTAGCGGAAAAAGTCCTGATCCTCCAGATATGTTCCATCACACCAGCGGAATACTTGGAAAGCGATCAGGTTTTTACCGGGTTTCAGGTAATTGGTCAGGTTAAATTCGGCTTCCAGCTTACTGTCCTCGCTATAGCCTACATATTTACCGTTGACCCATAAATACATATTTGAGGTTACCGAGCCGAAGTGAGCGAATATCTCTTTTCCTGACCATTCGGCAGGGATGATGATCTCTTTCCGGTATGAACCTACATGATTGTTTTCTATGGGTACAAAAGGCGGATTGTTTTTGTATTGGTTTCTCCAGGCATAACCTACATTCACATAAATAGGATCACCGTAACCGTTCATTTCCCATACACCGGGAACTTTCATTTGTCCCCATCCTTTGTCGTTATAGTCAGTCCGGTAGAAGTCGGTCGGACGTGCATCGGCATCTTTCACCCAGTTGAAGTTCCAGATTCCGTTCAGGGTTAAAAAGTTACTTGAGTTTTCTTTGTCAGCTTTCGCTGCTTCTTCACTTGAAGAGTAAGCAAAGTAATTGGTGTGCATCGGTGCACGGTTTACCGCATTAATTTCGGGGTTTTTCCATTCGTCATGTTGAGCCATGGTTGCGAGGCTACATATCGCCAGGCAGCAAGTCAGCAGTTGTCTTTTCATGGGGTTAATCTTATTAGGTTTGTAAATTGTTGGTCAAAGATACGTTTTTTGTCTTGTCAAGCAGACTCTTTTTGAATAAATTAGTGTAAAGTATAGCATTAATTAATGGATAAGGTTTATTTTTGCAGCATGTTAAAAGACAGTATACATAGAAAAAAACGATTCATCCGTAGTCTGTTGGGCGTCGCTATTTTGATGGCTACTCTTTATTCCTGTGCCAGTATGGGGCGTCCGGATGGAGGACCTTTTGATGAAACGCCACCCCGCTTCATCGGCAGTGCGCCGGCAGCAGGAGCTGTAAATAATAAAAAGTCAAAGATTGTTCTTGATTTCGATGAGTTCATTAAGCTCGAGAAGGCTAATGAAAAGGTAGTGGTTTCACCACCCCAGTTGCAACAACCCGAAATAAAACCCGGAGGAAAGCGGATCACCGTAAATCTTCTCGACTCTTTAAAACCCAATACAACTTATACTATCGATTTCTCCGATGCCATTGTTGATAACAATGAAGGTAACCCGCTTGGTAACTTTGCGTTTACGTTCTCTACGGGAGCTTCCATTGATACGATGGAGGTGTCGGGCACATTACTTGAGGCTTCCGATCTGGAGCCTATAAAAGGTATGTTAGTGGGGCTTCATTCCAACCTGAATGACTCGGCTTTTACCAAATTACCTTTTGATCGTGTGGCTCGCACCGATAGTCGTGGGCATTTTACGATTCGTGGAGTTGCACCGGGTAAATATCGTATTTTCGGTTTGATGGATGCCGATCAGAACTTTTTCTATAATCAGAAAGCCGAAGCTGTAGCTTTCAATGATTCATTGATTATTCCCCGCTTTGAAGAGAGAATACGTCAGGATACCACATGGGTCGACTCACTGACTATCGATACTATTGTTGAACAGAAGTATACTTATTACCTGCCCGATAATATTGTGCTCCGTTCGTTCAAAACACCTTCTGTTTCACAATATCTGGTTAAGAGTGAACGCCTTACTCCCCAAAAGTTTTCTTTGTATTTTTCGGCTCCGGCGGACTCTTTACCTGTACTGAAAGGACTGAACTTCGATGAAAAGGACGCTTTTATTGTAGAAAAAACATTCCGTAACGATACTATCCATTATTGGATACGCGACTCGTTGCTCTATAAGCAGGATACGCTTACGTTGAGTTTGAACTATTTGTACACAGATACGTTAAATCAGTTGGTCCCACGTACAGATACGCTGAGGTTGGCTGCGAAGAAAGTGAAGAAAGAAGAACCTAAAAAGAAAAAGAAGAAAGACGATGAGCCCGAACCTACCAAGTTTTTGTCGGTAAATACTCACGCGCCTTCATCTATGGACGTATTCGATTATATTACCCTGACTTTCGAAGAACCGGTCGCGCGCTTTGACAGTGCCGCTATCCATCTTCGACAGAAGGTAGATACGATATGGACGGATGTTTCTTTTGAGTTCGAACATGATTCACTGGATGTGCGCCGCTATAATCTCTATTATGACTGGGAACCCGGGGGAGAGTATGAGTTTGCCGTTGACTCTACAGCTTTTCATGGTATTTATGGTTTGTTTACCAATAAAATAAAACAAGCTTTCAAGGTTCGCCAGATCGAAGAATATGGTAACGTGTTCCTCAATATAACCGGAGCAGATTCTATTGCTTTTGTCGAACTGTTGGATAATCAGGATAAAGTGCTTCGACGGCGTCCGGTGGTTGACGGGAGGGCGGAGTTCTATTATCTGAATCCCGGCAAATATGGAGCCCGGTTGATTAATGACACCAACGGTAACGGAGTATGGGATCCCGGTGACTACGAAAAGGGTATACAGCCGGAGATGGTATACTACTATCCGCATATCATTGAATTTAAAGCGAACTGGGATGCCACTCAGGACTGGAATGTGACGGCTGTGCCTCTGGATAAGCAAAAGCCGGACGAACTTAAAAAACAGAAACCAGATGAAGACAAGAAGAAAAAGACCCGAGATAGTCAAAATGCTAACCGTAACCGCCGTAACAATTAGGCGGAAAGAGTTGGTATGTCTTATTATTGCTCTGCTTTTTGCTTTCCCATTGTCGGGTAACGCACAATGTGAAGCGAAAAACGATGCGTTTAAATCCGGTGAGCACGTCATGTACGAACTCTATTTCAACTGGAAATTCATCTGGAAGAAAGTAGGCTTGGCCAGTCTGACTACCAATTCCACAACGTATCATTCCGAACCTGCCTATCGGGTCAATCTGCTGGCCATCAGCAGTAAGGAAGCCGATTTCTTTTTTAAGATGCGGGATACCTTAACGAGTGTCATGACGGAGAAACTCGAGCCACGTTATTTCAGGAAAGGTGCCGAAGAAGGAAAACGTTATACCGTTGATGAGGCCCGTTTTTCTTTCCGTAACGGGATGTGCTACGTCAACCAGAAACGGGTGCGTAAGGATGGGAGTGTCACAGAGACAGAGCAAAGCGATACCCGGTGTATTTATGATATGTTGAGTATTCTGGCGCAGGCCCGTTCGTTCGATCCGAAAGATTACACCGTCGGCCAACGTATTCAGTTTCCGATGGCGACAGGGCGTAAGGTAGAGGAGCAGACCCTCATTTACAGGGGTATCAAGAAGATTACTGCCGAAAACGATACGACCTATCGCTGTCTGATATTCTCACTGGTAGAGTACAATAAAAAGGGAAAGGAGAAAGAGGTTATAACGTTTTATGTAACAGACGACCGGAATCATCTTCCGGTACGGTTGGATATGCACCTTAACTTTGGTTCGGCCAAAGCATTCCTGCGGAGTGTCAGCGGTTACCGTCATCCCCAGACCTCTATCATTACAAAGTAAACGGAACTTCGTCTTTTTTTCGGAATACGCTTGACTCAAAGGTGGCTATCAGCCTGCCTTCCTGATCGGTTACATCTATCTGATAGTAACCCGTACTGCGTCCTGTATAGCGTTCTCGTGCTTCGGCATAAAGCGTGTCGCCCGGTCCGCTGGCCCGTAAGAAGGTGATGTTGGAAGAAAGGGAGAAGGCCAGTGTGCCGTGTGAATTGGCTGCCGCTGCCAGTGCCAGGTCAGCCAAAGTAAAGATGGCACCTCCCTGTGTCCGTTGTCCTGCATTCAGATGTTCGGGCTTGATTTCCAGTTTTGCTTTACTGTATCCTTCCCTTATTTCAATCAACTCTACACCTGCGTTGGTGGCAAAAAGGTCATTTTTAAAGAATTCTTGTGCTGTCATTTTAATATCTGTTCCGATTTATTACAAAAGGACGCGGAGTATACAGAAAAAGTTATCAGTCCTGTTCCCTCCGCGTCCTTTGTGGTGCTTTTAAATAATTTTCTGAGATTTTATTTATTCAGTTTCCACTCAAATCCGTCCTTAGTATCTTTAATTTCGAATCCCAGTGCAGTCAGTTCGTTGCGGATCAGGTCACTCGTAGCCCAGTCTTTGTTAGCTTTTGCTTTCACCCGCTGTTCCAGCAGCATATCGACCACTTTCCCATAAGCGGCTTCACGTCCGTCCGACGAGCCGATTTCTTCTTTCAGGCCCAGGATATCGAAGCAGAATGTATGGAATACTTCTTTCAGTTCTTTCAGGTCATCGGCAGAGATGGTATTGTTTCCGGCAATGATATTATTGATCATCTTGGCTCCGTCAAAGAGATGTGAAATCACAATCGGAGTGTTCAAGTCATCATTCATCGCTTCAAAGCATTTCGTGCGCAAGCTTTTTACGTCGACGTTCGAAGTAGCTGCAGGAGTGATTTTCTCCAGACCATCCACTGCTTCCATCAGTCGGCTCAGTCCTTTTTCTGCTGCCTGTAATGCTTCGTTGCTGAAATCCACCGGACTGCGGTAGTGTGCCTGCAAGATAAAGAATCGTATGGTCATCGGGCTGTAAGCCTGAGTCAGCAATTTGTGTGAGCCGCTGAAGAATTCATCCAGCGTGATGAAGTTTCCGAGACTCTTGCCCATCTTGGTGCCGTTGATGGTGATCATGTTGTTGTGCATCCAGTAGTGAACCATATCGTCACCCTGTGAAGCTACCGACTGTGCGATTTCGCATTCGTGGTGCGGGAAGATAAGGTCCATGCCTCCTCCGTGAATGTCGAAGTGTTCGCCCAGATACTTACGTCCCATGGCTGTACACTCGGCATGCCAGCCGGGGAAACCGTCACCCCATGGCGAAGGCCAGCGCATGATGTGTTCCGGTTGTGCCCGCTTCCAAAGGGCAAAGTCGGCAGGATTATGTTTTTCTTCCTGTCCGTCCAGTTCGCGGGTTGTATTCAGTACATCGTCCAGATTGCGTCCCGAGAGTTTACCATAATGGTAGTCTTTATTGTATTTGGCTACATCGAAGTATACCGAACCCTGGCTTTCGTATGCATAGCCGGCATCCAGAATCTTTTTTACCAATTCGATCTGCTCGATGATATGTCCCGAGGCATGTGGTTCAATGCTGGGGGGAAGTACGTTCAGTGCCTCCATGGCTTTATGGTACCGGTTCAGGTAGTATTGCACTACTTCCATGGGTTCCAGTTGTTCCAGACGGGCTTTCTTGGCAATTTTATCTTCCCCTTCGTCTGCGTCATGTTCCAGGTGGCCTACGTCGGTAATGTTACGCACGTATCGCACTTTATAGCCCAACCGGGTGAGATAACGGAAGAGTACGTCGAACGTGATGGCCGGACGGGCATGTCCCAGATGTGCATCGCCATATACCGTCGGTCCGCAGACATACATGCCCACATGTGGAGCGTGCAAAGGCACAAACAGCTCTTTTTTTCTATCTAAAGTGTTGTAAATCGTCAGTTGATGTTCCATAACGTTTGAGATTTATTCTGTTTTAAACCACAAAGTTAGAATAAATAATTTGAATTGGGACGTGTTCTGCCGGATTATTCTCTGTAAGTATATGTGTCTGATGTAAGATCGGACCATTCATACGAAAAATGCATTCCGATCTTCCATCTTCCACCTTTTTCTGTTTATTTGTCTAATTATCAACGAAATGAATGGGTGGAAGATAGCGTTTTCAAGCCGTTTATCTTCCACCTTTATCTTCCATCTTCCACCCACTGTTTTTGATGGATAAGGTATTGATCTGTAATTGTATATAGCGTGTTATCTATCTGTTTATGCCGTTTAAAGCATTTCCTTTTCCTTAGTATCTTTAGTGAAAATGGTCCGGACTTTATCTCGTCCCGCATGCCCGGGCCCATAAGCCCGCATACCTGTGCCCATGAGCCCGCATACCCGGGCCCACCGGCCCGGGTATACGGGCTGAGATAAGTTTAGTATGATGAATGATAATATACTTATATATAACGCGTTAATATCATGGAGAAATCAACTTGCTTTCTTATTAATTTCTGTGTTTAAGCTGTTGTCTCCCCCTTCTCGGGTGCTTTTGTAAAGAACTTGTTTACGACCGCAGCTACACCGTCCTCCTCGTTGCTAAGGGTAATGTAGTCGGCGGCTTTCTTTACCGGTTCCTGTGCATTGCCCATGGCTACACCCAATCCGGCAAATTGAATCATTGAAAGATCGTTGTAGCCGTCGCCTACAGCCACCATCTCTTCCCGGTTCATGTTCAGCTTGTTAAGTAAGACAGATAAAGATTGTGCCTTGTCTATTCCCTGTGGCACCAGTTCGAGGAAGAAGGGCTCCGAGCGGTAAACATTCAGTTGACCTTGCAGTTCTACCGAAAGTTCGGCTTCAATGGGAATCAGACGATGTGGCTCACCCACAATCAAGCACTTAGGAAGCGGCAGACGGATATCTTTCAGAAAATCCTTGGAAGGATATATCTGCATTTTATTGAGGAAAGCCTCTTTCCGGACATACACGTCATCGGGATATTCAGTGATGATATATTGCCGGTCGTAAGTCAGGATAGGGAGTTGGTTGCGTGTGGCGCATTTGTATAGCCGAGGTATCACTTCGTCCGGCAATACATTGGCATAAACGATCTCTCCGGTACTCCAGTCAATAATTTCTCCGCCGTTATAGGAGAGGATAAATCCGCCGAACTCCTTCATGTGCAGTTCGTCGGCCAAGGGTGCAATACCAAAGGTGGGACGTCCCGATGCAAGTATCAGTTTCACACCCTGTTGTTGTACACGTATCAGTGCTTCTCGGTTGCGTGGAGTTATCTCTTTTTTAGCGTTGGTCAGTGTTCCGTCCAAGTCGAGTACGAGGAGTTTGTATTTCATCAGTCGCTTTTGTTTGGGTTTTGAGGGTGCAAAGGTAGTGGTTTTGGGTATATCACCAAACAGGATGCGAGTAAATAAAGAATTAATGATACGTAGTCTGTTTGATGCGCTTTGATACGTTTATGCTATTGGGGAATTTATTGTCTTGAAATTTTTCTTTATTTTCTTTAAAACCAGAAATAAATACACGATATTTGTATAAATAGAGAATTAGATATGAGGCCGATAAAACTAATTTGGGGTATTGGAGGGACACTATTGGTAGCTTTATTAATAGGTTGTTATTTCTATCAGAGAAGTAATGAGATGATGCGTGTGGAATCAAAAAATTTATTCATACAGGCATTAAAAGGCGAAATGCTGCGAATGGAAAGGGAACTGGATCTACCATGTGTGTCTATGAATGTATCGGGTGCAACGGCTCCTTGGACCAGACTTTCTGTGAAAACTGAGTTTGGTACAAAAGATTATGTTGTAGATGTAAAAAAGGATTTGAAAAATATATCTTCTGATTTTAATGAGCGTTCTTTGCATTCTGTTGTTTGTATGGAGAAGCAGCTTTCTGCTGATACTTTGAATCGGATTTGGGCAGATAGTTTGAGAATGTGGCATATTGTCGCTAAAACCTCTGTACAGGTAGTTACTGTCGATTCAAGTAAATGTATTCGTTCTGAAGGGAGTTGTGGCAATGATTGTTTTGTATCGCCCATTTGGATTGCCTATGTCGGGAACGAGTGTGAGGTAGAGGTTGCCGGTTTTTTATCTTCTACTTGTTGGTCGGTGATTCGATACTCTTCTTCTTCATTTGTCCTTATTGTTGGAGTGACTTTTATACTTATTGCTTTTTTCTACTATGTGTATAAGGTGAAAAAACGTTTGTCTGATTCGGAGGTTGAAGAAGAGCTTCTAAAGGAAAGGCTGGAGAAGGAGAGAGAGCGGTATCAAGATTTAGAAGAGAAACGCAGGCAATATGAACAACAATTGAATTTGCTTCAACAAGAAGAAAAAATGCGGATAAGAGAACTGAGTGATCTACGGGAGAAGCATAAACAAAAAGAAGTTCAGATTGAAATATTGTCAGTAGAGAAGAAACGTAGCAAAGAACAGCAAAGTATTCTTGCAAAGGATTGTCAAGAGCGTATGCTCCAAATAACGATGCTTTCCGATAAATTGGAAAAGGAAAAGATAGATCGGGAAGAGCTTCAACAAAAGTTGGCTGCATGCGAACAGCAAATAGCAGAACTGAGAAAAATAAAAGAAATGTTTGGTGAAGAATTAGTCATTTATAAACTCTGTTCAGAGTTGACTTTTGATCCTCGAAATCATATTTTGGATTGTGCCGGAAACCGGATAAAACTGGATGCTCAGGGTAGTCGGCTTTTACTCCTTTTTTTAGAGGCTCCTGAAAATAAACTATCATCTGAAGAACTGCTTGAAATGATGTGGGCTGATCGTCAAAAGGATAAGAATCGTTTATGGACGGCTATTTCTCGTTTGCGTAAAACTTTAGCGCCTACTCGTGTTATCATAAAGGTGAAAAATGAAGGCGGGTATCAGTTGGTGCTGCCTAAGAAGAGTGATGACTTTTCGCAGAGAGAACTCTTTTGATGTAAGTTTTGGTAAGGGGGGCATTTTGTTGATTTTTAACTTGTAAGTTTTAGTAAGGAACGTTTTCTTAATAGACAGAAGAAATCGTCTATATTTGTTATGTGTTACTAAAACAACCGAGTATATGAAAAAGTATTTAAAATCAATTGGCTGTTTTGCCATTTTCGTATTGGCTGTATTCTCGTATTTCAGAGAGCAATCTTATAAGTTGGATTCTTTGTCATTGCAGAATGTTGAAGCATTGGCTGAAGGTGAGGAATATACACATATTTCTTGTATAGGTGTAGGCTCTTTGGATTGTCCTGTTAATCATAGTGGTGTGAAATATATATTTAAAGGATATTAAATATTTAATTGGGTTGGGAAGGGAGTGGAACGATGCATGCTCTGGAAAAGTTTAGAATCGTCCACTCCCGGAAAAACCTTCAAAAGAAAGGAGGTTTATAGGTTACAAAGGTAATGAATTTAAGTAAGAATCAGTAGGTGCATCATTTACTTTTTCTGCGGGTGGGTGATTCCCCGAAAAAGAGACACAAGAAACAACAAAATTATTAACCTCATAAAAAGGTGTGAAAATTATGAGTAAGAAAATCTTCGCGGCCCTGATAGTCGCTGTAGTCGCAACTTTTGCAGGCTACAATATATATCAGTCACAGAAAACAGAGAAAATAGTTTCAGACTTGGTGATGGCTAATGTCGAAGCATTGGCAGGCGATACTGAGGGTGGTGCTACTATCACTTGCTCCCGTACGTGTTCTGATGGAGTAGGACGTTGCTACAAGGTTTATGATGATTGGGGAAACTGTCATTTTGACGGTAGTCAAATATATTCTTGTACCTGTTAACTATTAAGCAGAAGTTATACCAAATGTTTAGAGTTTCTTCATTTCCTTTTTTAAAATACAGGAGAGGAGATGATTACTACAAATTTCTTGGTATAACTTCCTGCATTGTTAATCTAATCTAATAAAGTTATGAAGAATATCTTGTTACCACTTCTCTTGTTTGTACTTTTTTCATGTAAAAGTACTGGAGATAAAACCGACTGTGAAGTATTACATGTCGATTTGGTTGAACGCCCTGTTCCAATGGAAGAATTATTTTCTAAAATATCTGTCATTCCATTGGAAACCAATGATAGTTCCTTTCTTGTAAGGCCTGTGAAAGTTATTATTAAAGATAACAGATATTATATTGTCGATGAAGGGGTTCCGGCTGTGTTTTCTTTTGATGAAGAAGGGCATCTTTTGCATAAAATAGGTAAAAAGGGACAAGGTCCCGGAGAGTATCGTGAAATATACGATGCCGTTATTAAAGAAAAAGAAAATGCAGTGTATATGCTATCTCCATTTGGCTCTCTTTATGTGTATTCTCTGGATGGAAAATTCATAAAAGAAATAGAACTGCCAACGAGGGCAAATTATCAATTGATAGAGGAGCTGGAGAGTAAGTATTTCGTTACATGGACACTACCTGCCTCTGAGAATGATAATTGTATCAGCGTTATTTCTAAAGAGTCTTCCAAGAATGTGAAAGAATTTTGGCATGTTCCTCCCGTTCTCACTACTCTGAATTCTAAACCTTTTTATAATTATGAACATAAAGTATATTTTTCCAATCCTTATCAAAATGAAGTATATGAAGTAAGGACAGATAGCTTACGGGTTGCATACCGTTGGGATTTTGGAAAAGATAATCTTGATTTGAAGGAGTATGGATTCACTTTATTAGAGGATAAAAAGGTTGAAGAATATAAATTAATGTTGCAGTATTTACGTGATTCTACTGTGCCTTATTTATTAAGGCATCAATTTCAGAATAAAAAATATTATTATACCATGTTGACGTTTGGCTTTCGGCATCGGATAAATCTTTTTTATCGAAAGGATGACGGCAAGAGTTTCTTTTTTGAGAAAACAGCGGAAG
>NZ_JADKYL010000017.1:0-105112 GCF_019633785.1 Bacteroides sp. FSHCM14E1 | reverse complement strand
TCCTGAGCCAGGATCAAACTCTTCATTGTAAAAGTATTGTTATATATCCCGTAAGGGATAATATTAGCTCTGTTCAGGATGTCGAAAATTTATTGACGGTCATTTTTTCATATACCTATATAATAAGCATTGACGGTTCTAAATTTACTTGTACTACTTGTATTGTTTATCAATTTTTCAAAGAACTCTTCTTTTCGATTGCGCTTCGTTTCAAAAGCGGGTGCAAAGGTAAAAGGTTTATTTTAAAACACCAAATGTTTTGGAAGTTTTTTTAAAAATGTTTTCCCGGTCTGTTCTCTGGCTCTCTTAGCGAAAGGGAAAGGCACCGGAATAAACGCCTTTTATCGCGAATCGGACTGCAAAGATAACGAATTTTAATATTAAGCTCCAAATAAAAAGGAGATTATTTTTGTTGTTCGTTAAGGCAATCAATACGCACTTGCAACATGTCAATTTCAATCGGCTCTCCGTCTCTTGGAAAGCGGGTGCAAAAGTACGCGATTTACCAATACAAGGCAAATATATAAGGAAGTTTTTTGAATAAAAATATAAATTCAGATGTAAAGGGCTGAAGGAGAGGTAGGTTTTAAAACAGGATTATGGGGAACGGAAAGGAAAAGAAGGAAAATGACACATTATTATATTATATAAGGGGGAAGTTTTCCGGAGAGGACGGAAAGGATATTTGCTACGAAAGGGAGGGGAACAAGTGTTTTGGAGAGGGAATTGCGGAGAAAAATAGGGAATTGGAGGAAAATTGGAGGGGATGAAACTGGAATTGGACAGGGACTGAATGGAGAGTGAACGGGAATCAGATGGGAGTCAAACAGGGATTAAACTGAAAAGCCGGTGGGAATCAGACGAGGATTGGACGGAAATTAAAACAGGAATCATACGGGGATTGAATGGAAATTGAGCAGGAATCAAACAGTAATCAGACAAGGATCAAACAAGAATCAGACGGGAATTGAACGGAATCCTGCGTTAACATTGTTAATGCGGTTGGGAAAACATTTATTTCAGGGATGGAAATAACAAGGCTTTTGCTTCGAAAAGACTTGTTATTTGGAGACAAAAGCCTTGATTTAACATCCTGTTAAATCAGGTAATAGGAAGAGAAGAAACGAAAGGAAGAAAAAGATTGAAGATGAAGACAATAGAGAGACAAGGGAATGTTTACCGGGAAAAGGGATAAGCGGCGGACCGAAAAGGATAGTTACGATTGAAGTAAGTATAGTTGCGATCGAAGCAGATATGGGTGCAATCAGAGCAGGTATAGGTGCAATTAAAGCAAGTGCCAATGCAATTCGGAAGAACACATTTGCGATCCGGAAAGCCTAGTTATACCATATTTTCACAAACAAAATTTGGGACGGAAACGGGAGAAGCCTACCTTTTAAACCAAAGGCTCGTTGGTTTAAAACCAAGGAAGCGTTGATTTTAAGGATAAAGGGGTCTTGGTTTTAAAAGTAAAAGGATGGCCGTATAAGGAGGCTATAGGGGCGTTTTTCAGGAAATTGAGAGGTGATCAGAGAAAAAGGGAGAATAAGGAGATATACCGATTTAAGAAGAGACGAAGTTGAAAATTAACGGTAATTGAACCACAGATTAAAGTAAGTCGTTACTATTCTTATCCTCCTTCCCTTCCATTTATAAGAATAGAATAAGAATAGTAACGATACTAACAATTTCTATTGAAAGCCCTTCTTACAAATAACCGGCATAAGAGGGCAACAGTAAATTTGTATAATCCGTAGTGAACTATTTACGACTCCTTCACCAACTGCCCCATAGCCCATACCGCCTTGACGTTCAGATCACGATCCAGGATCAGAATATCCGCATCTTTATCCTTCTGGAGAGATCCTTTACGGTCATAAACTCCCATAATACGGGCAGGAGTCTCAGAAGCCATACGTATGGCATCTGCCAGGGGAATATCAGCCTTCACCATCGTACGCACCAACTGATCCATGGTAGCAATACTACCTGCCAAGGCCGAACGGTCGGCAAGCTTGCACACACCGTCTTCTATAATAATACGGGGATCGTCAATTGCCTTGCCTTCAGCAGCCGCATATGAAAGTGCGTCGGTCACCAGGCAAGTATGCTCCACTCCCTTCAGCTTATAAGCCAGTTTCAAAATAGTGGAAGGCAAATGAATGCCGTCAGCAATCAGCTCAATAGTCATGCCATCGGTCAGGTAGACACTCTCAACCGTTCCCTCGTATTTATATTCGCGACGCTTATGGAAGCCCGGCATTGCATTGTAGAAGTGCGCAGCATGTGTAAATCCTGCCTCATATGCTTCCTTTATGCCATCATATTCGGCTTCCGTATGCGAAACAGCTCCTACAATACCCTTCGACCTCAGACAACGTGCAAAGTCAAGTGCTCCGGGCAGTTCGGGAGAGGCATCCCAACGCTTGATGCAATCGGTGCTTTCAAGCAAAGAGGTGTATTCTGCCACATCGACTTCTTTCACTTGGTTTGCAAACTGTTCTCCCGCCATCTTACGGTTCAGGTAAGGGCCTTCCACATGCAAGCCGAGTATCGGGCTATCGGGTTCGGCCATCAGTTTTTCGCATATATCTACAGCTTTGCGTATTTCGGAAAACGGAGAAGAAGAAAGTGTCGGGAAAAAACTGGTGGCGCCGTGCTTCATGTGTGCAGCTATCGCCGTGCGGAAAGCCTCTTCGGTACATTCCGTAAAATCGTGTCCTCCCCCGCCATGGGCATGCATACAAACAAAACCGGGAACAATATACATTCCTCTGGCATCCACCAGATCGGCACCGATCAGCGCCAGGTCGCAATTAGTTACTTCCAGAATTTTTCCATCTCTCATCAACACAGAACCTTCGTTCAACCAACCTTGCGGAGTAAATATGCGTCCATTGATAATTTGAGTCAACATGATAAATTATAGTATTAGAGATTCATACTCGTGTTATTTTTGTTTATTGGAAACAAAATTAGACACTTCTGTTGAGATAGAAAAATAAAATAGCTTTTCTTTTCAGTTTTATTTCAGAAATAAGCCTTTTCTTTGCAGGTAGAAATAAAAAGCCCTATGAAAATATTAATAATCGAAGACGAACCCTCACTGAGGGAACTTATCCAGCGTTCGCTCGAAAAAGAACGCTACGTAGTGGAAGCTGCCGCAGACTTCCAGTCGGGATTACGCAAGATAGAGGACTACGATTACGACTGCGTCTTGCTGGACATTATGTTGCCTGACGGCAATGGGCTGAATCTGCTGGAGCAACTGAAGAAGATGCATAAACGGGAAAATGTAATTATCATCTCGGCCAAAGACTCCCTGGACGATAAAGTACTGGGACTGGAACTGGGCGCTGACGACTACCTGCCCAAACCCTTTCACCTGGCCGAATTAAATGCCCGCATCAAAAGTGTGATCCGACGCCAGCGCCGCGACGGAGAAATGGACATACGCCTGGCCAACATACGTATCGTTCCCGATACATTCCAGGTATTCGTAGATGACAAGGAAATAGAATTAAACCGCAAAGAGTATGATATTCTTCTTTACTTTGCCAACCGTCCCGGACGACTGGTAAACAAAAACACACTTGCCGAATCGGTGTGGGGAGATCATATCGACCAGGTAGACAATTTTGATTTCATCTATGCGCAAATCAAGAATCTGAGAAAGAAACTTAAAGATGCCGGTGCCTTGGCAGAACTTAAGGCTGTATATGGATTCGGCTACAAAATGACTGTTGAATAAAAAAGACTCTACCTCCATGAAGTTGATATACCGTATTATAATCCGCATCGCACTCATGCTGACAGTTGTTCTCGGGGCATGGGCTGTATTTTTCTATATAGCCGTGATAGATGAAGTGAACGACGAAGTAGACGACTCTCTGGAGGATTACTCGGAAACCATCATTATCCGTGCCTTGGCCGGAGAAGAACTGCCCTCGAAAAACAATGGGTCGAACAATCAATACTATCTTAGAAAAGTAAGTAAAGAGTATGCCGACGAACGCGAAGATATCTGCTACAAAGACTCCATGGTTTATATTGTGGAGAAGGAAGAGACTGAACCGGCACGCATACTGACCACCTTATTCAAAGATGACGAAGGGCAATATTACGAGCTTACCGTATCGACACCGACGATTGAGAAGGACGACCTGAAAGACGCCATGCTGGGATGGATTATTTTTCTGTACATCGTCCTGCTGCTCACCATCCTGATTGTCTGCATCTGGATATTTCACCGCAGCATGAAGCCACTTTACAATCTGCTGCGCTGGCTGGATGCCTACAGGATAGGCCGTCCCAATCGCCCTTTGAAGAATGAAACGCAAATTATGGAGTTCAGGAAGCTGAACGAAGCAGCCATCCGCAACGCGGAACGAAGCGAGCACATCTTTGAACAACAAAAGCAATTCATCGGCAATGCTTCACACGAAATGCAAACGCCGTTAGCCATCTGCCGGAATCGCCTGGAAATGCTGATGGAAGACGACTCCTTGTCTGAAGCACAGTTGGAAGAGCTGATAAAAACGCACCAGACCCTGGAGCATATCACCAAGCTCAATAAATCGCTGCTGTTACTATCCAAAATAGATAACGGACAATTCTCCGAGACCCAAACGGTGGAATTCAACAGCATGCTCAAGCGATATATAGAAGATTATAAAGAAGTATACGGCTATCGGGAAATTGAGCTGACGTTAGATGAACAGGGAATATTCCGGGCGGAAATGAATGAATCATTAGCAGTCGCCCTGATAACGAACCTGCTCAAAAATGCGTTTGTACACAACGTAGACAGTGGACATATCCGGATTGAAATAACCGGCCATAGCATGACCTTCAGGAATAGCGGCACAGACCGTCCCCTGGATGCGACCCATATCTTTGAACGATTCTATCAGGGAAGCAAAAAGGAAGGTTCGACCGGACTGGGACTTGCCATAGCCGACTCCATCTGTAAATTACAGCATCTCACACTCAGGTATTATTTTGAGAAAGATGAACACTGTTTCGAATTACGGAAGAACAATTTCACCACAGATTACGCAGATTAACACAGAACGAATTTAATCCACTGAGAACCGGCGACATTCATCTGCGCAAACACGTGTAATCTGTGGTAGATACGACTCCCCGGCACACCTGCCTGTACAAAATCTTTTCATATCTATTGCGAGAAGGACTTCTCGCTCAGCGTTAAATGTTGTGTAAATATACAGTATAAGTTCAACCGGATGAACAAGAGTAATCGAACTTTTATTTAGAAAAAAGTATCAAAATGGAGAGAATTCCCAATTCTTTTCAGAATCGACCTTCATCTTTGCAATATAAATTAATTGCTAACAGTAAAAACCATTAAAAAAGGATGAATATGAAAAAGTTACTTATTTTATTCGTATGCCTGTTCACTCTGCAAACCATCGCAAGAGCGGACGATGATAAACCTATCCAGGTAAGCCAAATGCCGCAGAAGGCACAGCAGTTCATCAAACAACATTTTGCCGGCAACAACATTGCCATGGCCAAAGTTGAAAGCGATTTCTTACAGAAAAGCTACGACGTCATTTTCACCGACGGCAACAAAGTGGAATTCGACAAGAAAGGAAACTGGACTGAAGTAAATTGCAAATTCAGTGTAGTGCCACAGGGCATAATACCCGCTCCTATCCAGAAGTACGTAACCACCAACTATGCGGATGCGAAGATTCTGAAAATAGAACGTGATAAAGCGGATTATGAAGTGAAACTGTCCAACGGATGGGAACTAAAATTCGACTCTAAATTTAACTTAATCGATATCGATAACTGATGTTACGCACATATACGGGTATAATTCCGCTTTATTACAATATGCGCATAACATGAATTGACAACTAAAAAAAGTATAGTAGAAATGAAACTGAAAATGTATTTTCTTCTTTTGGCACTGGGTGCCCTGGGATTACAAAGCTGTGATAACGATGATGATGATCTGTCTTATGTACCGGCAGAACTGAAAAACGCATTCACCGCAAAGTACCCGACAGTCAGCAATGAAAAGTGGGAAACAAAAGGTAACTATTATGTGGCTGACTTCCGCCATCAAAACTATGAAACCTCTGCTTGGTTTACTTCGGACGGAACATGGCAAATGACAGAAACCGACATTCCATATCAGGCTCTGCCCTCAGCGGTAAAAAGTGCTTTTGAAAGCAGTGAATATGCAAAATGGAAAATAGATGATGTAGATATGCTGGAACGTCTGGATATGGAAACCGTATATGTCATCGAAGTAGAATCCGGCAAACAAGAGTTCGACCTGTATTATTCGACAGAAGGAATCCTGATTAAAAGCGTTGCAGACACGGACAATGATTCGGGAAATTACCTTCCGGCCGAAGTCCCCGCAGCCATCGAGAACTTTATAAAAGAGAAGTATCCGAATGCGCGCCTGGCGGAGATTGAAGTGGAACATGGAATGACAGAAGTCGATATTATCCACAACAATATCAGCAAAGAGGCTGTATTCAACAGCTCCAACCAATGGGCATACACTTCCTGGGACGTACACCGGAATGCACTACCGGTTGAGGTGACCAGTGCCATTGCCTCTTCACCACAATATGCCGGATATCACGTAGATGAAGCCGACTTTTTTGAAACTCCCACAGGCGAATACTATCTGGTTGAACTGGAAAAAGGAGAGCTGGAAGTAAAAGTGAAAATCACCGCAAAAGGAGAATTCATCCCATAAGTACTAAAACCGTTACAGGTGGCCGACCTGACACAATGCATAAAAAGGGAGGCTGAGTCAAAACTCTTTTCACCACGGAGTAACACAGAGTAGCACAGAGTCTTTTAACTAATAATCAATAACTTAAAATCGCCTCTGTGTTACTCTGTGTCCTCTGTGGTGAGTTTCGACACAGCCTCACTTTTATTGCTTATTTATACCAACCGGTATCTGCCCAACCGGAAGCCTTATACCATCCCGTATCCCGGTAGGACGTATTGGTAGACTCCCTATTCGTCATTGGAATATAGGTGGAAAGCCCTTTCGCCTTTGAGTCCATGGTAAACATGCCGACGTATGCCGAATAGTTGCGCGGAGTCGACTTCCAGTAAACCATTACCTTATCAAAAGCCGCCTTCCATGCATCATAATCGCTGTTACCGGCTGTCAGCTTGTAAATATACTGATCGAGGTCATGATACAACGCCAGGTACCTCCGGTCATAACACATCACCCCTGAAAGATCGAAATCAGTCTTTCCCGTCACATATTTGGGAAGTATCTTTGCTGTGGCAGCTGCCAGATTTTCAAGTTCACTCATTTTTGCGACTCCCACCGAAACCCCACCGGTCCAGTTTTCATTAGTCAGCCCTACCCCGTCGTTATACCTGTTTTCATAGTAGGTATAATAAGCAGAGACAATCTTCATGGTCGGGTTTCCGGCAGTAAACATAGCGGGAACCACGTCTTCATAAGGAGCTCCTACACCGGGAATTTCAGTAGGCGAGCTGATCATATAGTCACCGCAGTCACGTAAAGCATAAGCCACTTCCACCGACTCCATGAAACAGGCATCGAAGAGCAAGAAATCAAGCTTTGGAGCCACCTGCAAAGCTTCGTGCAGATCGGCTATATTCATATAATCATTGCCGTCTTGTCCGAACCAGCGCGTTTTGGCCGGCGAGGGTATCCATCCTTCTCCATGCGACCAGAAGCCCATACCGTAACTCTCTGCCTTATAAGTATTGAAAGCGGTTGAAATGACTTTTTTCATAACAGCCACATCCGTTGAGTTCTGTTCCGGATAGTTGGCAACCACTTCTTCCACAACCTGCCCTTTACTGTTTTTACCCAAACGAACCAGACGGGGAGCCGAATAGTCATCGATATAAACCAACAGATTATTAGACGTTGCATCCACCTGCTTCATTCCTTTTATCATTTCTTCCATATCCAGCCGGGCAAATGGAGACAAAGAGTTTTGCGCCATCATATAAATTAAAACCGTACGCGAACCATACGCCGGAAGAGTAGGTTCATCTTCATTCCGGCAAGCGCTGAACAACATGACAAAACTTACAAAAAAAAGAATCATTTTTGATTTCATAGCTGTATTGAATTTAAAACCTAAAAAAAAGGATGCTTAGAAGCTCCTCCATCAGGAGCTTCTAAGCATCCCCTTCTTATATAACGTTTAAGTTATTCTTCCGGTTTAGTGAATTTAAAACTTTGGGTATCTATTTTCTCAAGAGCCACCGATTTATTCTTTTTATATTTGCCCAATACCTTTGCAGCCTCCTTTTCAAGTTTCTTCTGATTCTCCGAGAAGTAGATCATGCAAGTACGGTTGGGTTGCCCTTTATCAATCTCCAGATAGTTTTTCAGTTGATAGCTGTATATCTCTCTATGCGGCAGAAATCCGTTTTTATCCAACGCTACGCTATCGAGTACCTGAATCTCGGTGTAGTATACCACTGTATCGGTAAATGACGCCGATACTCCAAAAGCATAAACGGGCTTATGTTCTCCTTTTTTCAACGAAAACGCCGAGCACAATGTAAACACTAACGCTACGGCAAACAGTATTTTTACGTATTTCATATTCTGTTATTATTTTAACTTCGCAAAGATAACAAAAAAAAACGCCCATCAAAAGATGAAGCGTTTTTTAAATACTTTTTCGGAAACTGATATATCTTGCTTATCCCAAGTAAGATTTGAGCAATTTACTACGATTACTTTGTCTTAATCTTCTGATTGCTTTTTCCTTAATCTGACGAACACGCTCACGTGTGAGACCAAATTTGTCGCCGATTTCCTCTAATGTCATTTCCTGTTGTCCGATACCGAAAAACATCTGAATGATTTCTTTTTCCCTATCGGTTAACGTAGAAAGAGCTCTATCAATTTCCCTCGCAAGAGACTCATTAACCAGAGAACGGTCTGCCATGGGCGAATCATCGTTCACCAACACATCGAGCAGGCTGTTGTCTTCTCCTTCAACAAAAGGTGCATCCACCGAAATATGACGGCCGGATACTTTCAGCGTATCGGAGATCTTGTCAACCGGAATGTCCAGTTCACCTGCCAGCTCTTCGGGAGACGGACGACGCTCGTTCTCCTGTTCGAACTTAGAGAAGGCCTTGCTGATTTTGTTCAGCGAACCAACCT
Organism: Bacteroides sp. FSHCM14E1; assembly: GCF_019633785.1. Taxonomy (NCBI): domain Bacteria; kingdom Pseudomonadati; phylum Bacteroidota; class Bacteroidia; order Bacteroidales; family Bacteroidaceae; genus Bacteroides; species Bacteroides sp. FSHCM14E1. The sequence goes on along the minus strand of NZ_JADKYL010000017.1, from coordinate 95,937 downwards.
GGTTCAACGGAAGACGAACGATACGGGATTGCTCTGCCAATGCCTGCAAAATAGACTGGCGAATCCACCATACAGCATAACTGATAAACTTAAAACCACGTGTTTCATCAAACTTCTCGGCAGCTTTGATCAGTCCTAAATTGCCTTCATTAATCAAGTCGGGCAAACTCAAACCTTGGTTCTGGTACTGCTTGGCTACGGATACGACGAAACGAAGATTGGCACGTGTCAGTTTCTCTAATGCTACACGGTCACCCTTACGAATGCGTTGAGCGAGTTCTACCTCTTCTTCCACAGTAATAAGGTCCTCGCGACCGATTTCCTGCAAATACTTGTCAAGAGAAGCGCTCTCTCTGTTAGTGATACTTTTGGTAATCTTTAGTTGTCTCATTCTTATAAAACAGATTTGGAGTGCAAAGTTACGACAATTTATTTGTTAACGTATAAATTTCCACAACTTTTTCACCATTAATTATCTACTACTACAAACAAAAAGAGTGTCGACTGGTTGATTGCCGGCACTCTCTTTTCGATTTCCTTAGCTATTATTAAGCTACCGAATACTTTTTTCGACAGACGATTCGCTGGTGTGACCATACTCACCACACAGCAGCTTTCAGCTAATTTACTCCTGAGTCAAGTCTACAGCGTAATATCCGCGTTTTCCTGAAGGGAATACTCCTGTGAGGAAGAGCACCTGGTTCGGTGATTTCACAGCAGCTTTCATCACTTCTTCAAGATCGCTGACTTTACGCATCGGCTGATCGTTGGCTTTCAGGATGATGAAGCCCTTTCGTACACCGGCATCCGCCATCTTGCCCGAAGTCACTCCGGTCACCTGCAAGCCGTATCCGAGATTGAGTTGTCTCTTCAAGTCGTCCGGCAACTCCTTAAAGGCAGCACCCAAAATCTCCATACCTGCATCCTTCACAATCTTTGTTGTACCTTGTTCATTCTTCAACGTTACGTCGATATTCTTTTCTTTCTTGTCACGCATCACCTTCACGGTAACTTTATCACCCGGACGATGCTGTGCAATGGCTTCCTGCAAATCGGCGAAGTTCTGTACTTTCTTACCATCGATGCCGATGATGATGTCGTCCACCTTGATATCGGAACCGGCAGCAGAACCGCCATCCACAATCTCACGAACCCACACGCCGTCTACAACGCCAAACTCTTTGCGTTTATCGGCCAAAGTAGCTCCCGACTTGTCAATCGGCTGGTCGGACATCATGTCGCCGTCACCCGCGAGAGAAGTACCCTTGATTCCCAGCAATGCACGCTGTACGGTTCCGTATTGTTTCAGGTCACTGACCACTTTGGTCATCACGCTCGTCGGAATGGCAAAACCATATCCGGCATAAGCACCCGTGGGTGAAGAAAGAACGGCATTGATACCTACCAACTCACCTTTTGCATTGACCAAAGCTCCACCACTGTTTCCCTGATTGATAGCGGCGTCTGTCTGGATAAACGACTCCACACCGCCAATACCGTATACGCCCAAAGTACGTGCCTTGGCGCTGACAATACCTGCGGTTACAGTCGAAGTCAGGTTGAAGGGGTTACCTACCGCCAAGACCCACTCTCCCACTTTCAGGGCATCCGAATCGCCGATAGGAACGGTCGGAAAATCATCTCCTTCGATTTTGACCAAAGCCAGATCCGAATTCGGGTCGGTACCGATCACACGGCCTTTAAACTCACGGTTGTCATTCAACTTCACAACAATCTCGTCCGCCCCGTCAATCACATGGTTGTTGGTTACGATATAGCCATCCTTCGAAATGATGACTCCCGAACCGAAACCGACACGCGGCTGGGTTTGTACACGGCGCTGCTGTCTGCCTCCATTACCGAAAATATCTCCGAAGATCTCGGCAAACGGATCTCGCACGGTGACTGTTTGTTCTTTAGCTTGTTGAGTCGATTTTATATGTACCACAGCATGAAGCGAATTTTCTGCTGCCTGCGTCAGATCCACAGGCTGTGCATTAATGGCGTCATAAGCAGCCAAGCGGGCATTGGGATTCTGGCGGAACTGTTCGCTGAACGACAGGCTGTCTCTGTTTTCCGGTTTCAACATCGTATACGTTGTCACTCCGGCAACTCCTGCGCTGAGAAGAACAACCGCTCCTACCCCAAGAATGTTTTTTGTTGTCTGTTTCATACTATTCTTTTTATTCATTTAATTGTTAATATTCTACTTTCATTTAACATTTACGACGTTAAAATAACGACAAAAATCATTCTGTTATTCTCCTTGTCACTCTTTTTTGTTCTCTTTTAACAGTGAATCTGCAGAGCTTAACAGCGGTTAACGGCAGAGACTGACAAATTAGCATTCGTTGCATGACACACAAGTATTTAGAAGGCAGAAAAAAGACTTAAGCGTTTCCCTCGAAAGACTAAAGTCTTTTTGAGAAACACTTAAGTCTTTTCGGAAAACGCTTAAGCCTTTTATGGAGAATGAACTTAATAATTCAAGTAGTCTATATCCATATGATAACTCCATTGCGGGAAGTACAGGTTTCCCCCTTCCCACTCTACCTCCCCACGCTGGAAATCAACCGTTTCACTACGCGGATATTTCTTCTCGGGAACCAACGGCATGGAATAGTCACTGTTGACTATCATACGCCAGGAATCGATACCTCCCAGAAAGAACATCTTTTCTTCGGGATTGCCGGCAAATGAGGGAATGCCGAATGATTGATCTACCGGCACCCAGCCCGCGCCTTCGAAATAGACTTCCGCCCAATCGTGCAGGTTCCATGCACGGGGATGCATCATAAAGCCGCTCTGGAAACGGGCAGGAATGCCACTGCAACGGCAGAGGGTGATAAACAACAGGCTCACCTGGCCACAATCGCCGTGACGATTGTCGAGCACATATTCCGGAATATTCTCAATAGTGGAATATTCGCGGGCCGAGGCCCAGGGGAAATGATCGTTTATCCAACGGAAAATGCGTTGCGCCTTCAACAAAGGATTGGTTTCACCGGCTGTCAGATTGGCAGCCAGCTCTTTGATACGGGGTGAAAAACGGATATGTGTCTCCCGCTCGGCAGTATATTCTTTATAAAGAGCACCGACAGTATCATAAGGCAGTATATTTTCGGGTCTCAACGGATGCCATTCGGCACACGAGGTGTACTCAAAGGTTTCCGAAAAGACCGTCGGCTCACCGGGAATGGCCTGCTTCTCCATATAGAGGGTGCTGTGCCGGCATGAAGGCGGGGACAATGTGTAACGGGGTTCGCTGACATGGAGCAATTTTACATTTTGCTGGCGGGGCTGGTCTGTCCGGGGATAGGGCAGCCAGCAGCGGATCGTTTTTCCGGCAGGAACCGCGTTGCTGTCCACCGTCAGCGTGTAGGTGACCCGCATCCGCTTGGGCTGCACGACAGGCGTTCTCTCTTTCCTGACAGCGGCCATCACTTCGGGCAGATGTTCTTTATTGACTTGTTCGCTCGTGCTCAGTGAGGTGCCTTCTTTCTCCATTTTGACGGCACAGCAGGCAGAGTCTATCCGGAACAGGTTGGGACCGGCATTGCGGAAATAACGTTTCTCCCCGTCGATCATCCGGCATTCAAGCGCTTTGCTCTCTTCCCATTGGCGCATCTGTTCGTCCGTCACGTCGGGAATGTATTTGCGGATATAGTCTTTCACCTGAGATTCGGTCAGACAGAAGTCCGCCAGCAACCGTTGGTGCAAGTCATCGTCCCAGTTGTAAGGCTTGGGAGCCTGCCGCGAAGTACAGGCTGAAAGGCTGATAAATACGGCAATTATATAAAGTAGTTTTTTCATTATCAAAACAGTTTCAAAGGTTTATCCGCGTTCATAATTTAACCACACCAATTCCCGGAAGGTCGTTGAGCATGATCTTGCCTTTTACAACCTCCATCCCTCTGAAGCGGTCGTTCGCTATCAGCAAGTTTCCGTCCAGATCGGCAAAATCGACGGCCGGAGAGAATTGTGCGGCGGCAGAAACCGCGCACGAAGTTTCCGTCATACATCCCACCATCACTTTCATGCCTAACGCCCGTGCTAACGTAACCATCTTCCAGGCTTCCCGCATACCGGTACACTTCATCAGTTTGATGTTTATCCCCGTAAAGGCTCCCTTCAATCCTGCCACATCAGTCAGCCGTTGCAAAGATTCGTCGGCAAAAACAGGTAACGGACTATGCTGGGTCACCCATGCAATATCGTCCAACTGTGCTTTGGGCATAGGCTGTTCAATCATTACAATTCCTTTTTCTTTCAGCCATTGAATCATGTCCAATGCATATTTCTTATCCGTCCACCCCTGATTGGCATCGACCGCAATAGGCAGATCGCTCACCGAACGGATCGTTTCAATCATCTGTTTGTCATTCTCACGCCCTAACTTCACTTTGAGGATATTGAACTGCCCGGCCACCTCAAGGGTCTTTTCACGTACCACCTCGGGGGTATCGATGCCTATCGTGAAAGTGGTCGAAGGTGCTTTAGCCTTATCCAGTCCCCAGATCCTGTACCAGGGTGCTCCCAGAAGTTTACCCACCAAGTCGTGCAAGGCGATGTCTATGGCAGCTTTGGCAGCCGTATCTCCCGGAGTGATACCGTCTACATAAGCCAGTATATCTTCCAGCCGGAACGGATCGTCGAACTGCTCCAGATCGACCTTCTTCAAAAAAGCCATCACCGAGTCTACCGTCTGTCCCAGATAAGGAGGCATCGAAGCCTCGCCATAACCGATGACCCCGTCATATTCTATCTCTACCTGCACATCGGGAGTGGTGGTTCGCGAATAAGTAGCCACCGTAAACACATGTTTCAGTTTCAGCTCGTAAGGGAAAAAGCGCAGTTTCAGCTTTGCTCCCAGGCCGAGTTTGTTGATCGCAAATGAAGCGGGGCTCTTCTCGCCGGCAAAAACACCTTGCAATGACAGCCCCGAACCTATGGCGGCAAAAGCAGCGGTCTTGAGGAAATCTCTTCGGTTTTGCATATCTATTTTGAGTTTAGTTATAATACGGATTCGTAACGGTGGTGTTTAAGGCTGCCTCCTTATTTATAGATGGCAACACACGGACTGCATACAGCAGGCGATTCAGGTTATACTCATCAAAATCGGCATCCGACGGATCGAAACTGCTGACATGGACATCGCCTTGTGAGTGAATGAACTTTTTATCACCCAGATAAATGGCCACATGAACCACACGCTCTTTCTTCCCGGCAGTGGCCTTCCGCCCGAAGAAAATCAAATCTCCCGGCTGAACATTACCGAAGTCAGGAGCAATGTCGATATGCTCGCCCACATAAGCCTGTTGAGAGGCATCACGGGGAATGATGATATCGTGCATAAATAAGGCGGTACGTACAAAGCCGCTGCAATCGACTCCCTTCGAAGAAGTGCCCGCCCATAGATAAGGAATCCCCATCATTGTATAAGCGGTGCGGATAATGCTTGAAGCGTCTTGCTTCAAAGAAGCACGCCACTCCTTTTCGGGCATCGATATCGATCGTGAGATATAAGCCTGCCGTCCGTCCGGATAAGCGACTTTATAGAACCCTCCTTGCGTACCTTCGTACTTCAGACGGTTTCCGGCTACCACGTCCGACACGGATTGAGACTTTTCATCCGGCTGCTGATAAGTGAACCCATAATGCGACGTCACTACAATTTTATCTGCCTTGTTCCAGGCATCCAGCCCGGCTTTGGTGACCGGATGGATTCCTACCCGGTGTACCCATGCGATATAATTATCAGGTGTCTGGATGCGATACCAGTTGCGATGTTGCAACACTTTAACGGGCATTCCCATCAATGCCTGGGTAGTCATCTCCGAAGAGAAATCATCCTCTACACGCATATTGCATACAGAGAGATTGACAATGCCGTACATCTTTCCTTCCAGGGCCACGCTGTCCGGAACCAGTTGCAGGCTGTCCCTCACTTCATAAGCCTTCTCTTCCAGTCCCGATAACAAAGCCGACTTAGCTTCCGCTGAGGTAGTCGCCCCCTTTACGGTAATCGTCTTTCCGGATACATCGTAATCCACATCCCAAAGGATGACACGCTTATCGGGAATGAACCGGTTGCGAACTTCACCGGACAACAGTTCTACATCTTGGGGAAGTGCGTTTTTCTTGTTCTCAGGAATACCTGTACAGGCGGACACTGCCAGAAGCAACGATACAAAGGGGATCATATTCTTCATGAAAGAAAGATTTGGGGGTTACATTTTTAGCAAAGATAGAAACTATTTCCGTTTTAGATATATATTTTCAAAAATATTAAGAATAAGAACTGAAATTGAGTCACACGATGTTCACCACAGAGTAGCACAGAGTTTTGAGTTCACCACAGATTACACGGATTAACACAGATATTTTAATTTAACTCTCAGTAAAATAAATTATTAATCTGTGATAATCTGCGTAATCTGTGGTGAATTTATGTCATTCGTGAAACTCTGTGCCCTCTGTGTCCTCTGTGGTGAACCGAACTAATCCTCCCTTCCGTTTGCTCAAACAAAATAATTCTTGTACTTTTGCTGACCAAAGCAGTTGGCCGGTCTGTCGCGTGTATTTCGGTACAGGAGGAAAGTCCGGGCAACACAGAGCATCCTACTTCCTAACAGAAAGCTGTCCGCGAGGGTAGAGTAACGTAGAAGAAAAGAACCGCCCCTCCCTCCGGGGAGAGGTAAGGGTGAGAAGGTGGAGTAAGAGCCCACCAGCCGTATGGTGACATATCGGGCTGTACGTCTTAGGAGTTGTAAGGTCATGTAAACCGGCGTTATGAGAGTTGCTCGCTCCATGTCGGAGGGTAGACCGCTAAAGTGGTGTGGTGACACCCCACTCAGATAAATGACAGGCACCTTGATTTATTCAGGGTACAGAACTCGGCTTACAGGCTGACTGCTTTTCTTTTTTTTAATTTCAAATAACAGACCTATGAATCAGCGTCTCTCCGATATATGGAAATTCATTACCTATGATATCTGGCGGATTACGGAAAGCGAAGTCACCCGCACCAAGTTCTCGATATACAATATCATCAAAACGATCTATCTCTGCGTCAACCGCTTCAACAAAGACCGCATCGTAAACAAAGCCTCAGCACTGACCTACAGCACACTGCTCGCCATTGTGCCCATCCTGGCCATCGTCTTTGCCATTGCACGCGGATTCGGTGTTTCCACTTTGATGGAAAGCCAGTTTCGTGATGGTTTCGGAGGTTCCACCGAAGCGACGGATGTTATCCTGCAATTCGTAGACTCGTATCTGTCACAAACCAAAAACGGTATTTTTATCGGAGTCGGCCTGGTCATGTTGTTGTGGACCGTGCTCAACCTGGTCAGTAACATTGAAATCACCTTCAACCGCATCTGGCAAGTGAAAAAAGGACGCAGCATGTACCGCAAAATCACCGATTATTTTTCAATGTTCCTGCTGATGCCGATCCTGATCGTGGTATCGGGAGGTCTTTCCATCTTTGTGGGCACTATGCTGAAGAGTATGGCGGATTTTGTTTTGCTTGCTCCTATCCTGAAATTCCTGATCCGTCTGATTCCGTTCGTGCTGACCTGGCTGATGTTTACGGGACTCTACATCTTCATGCCCAATACGAAGGTAAAATTCAAGCATGCACTGATCTCCGGTATCCTTGCCGGTTCCGCTTACCAGGCATTTCAGTTCCTGTACATCAGCAGCCAGTTGTGGGTGTCCAAGTACAATGCCATTTACGGTAGTTTTGCCGCCCTGCCGATGTTCCTGTTATGGTTGCAAATATCATGGACCATCTGCCTGTTCGGTGCCGAACTGACCTACGCCGGACAGAATATCCGTAACTTCAGTTTCGACAGAGACACGCAGAATATCAGCCGCCGTTACCGGGACTTCATCTCCATCCTGATAATGTCTCTTATAGCCAAACGTTTTGAAAACAATGAAACGCCTTACACCGCCGAAGAGATATCCGAAGAGCATCGCATCCCTATCCGGCTGACCAACCAGATACTCTATCAACTGCAAGAGATTCATCTGATCCACGAAGTTGTGACCGATCAGAAAAGTGAAGACATCGCATATCAGCCTTCCATCGACATCAATCAACTGAACGTCGCTTTACTGCTCGACCGGCTGGATACATACGGCTCAGAAGACTTCAAAGTAGATAAAGACGAGGAATTCAGCGAACAGTGGAAAGTATTACTCGACTCAAGGGAGGAATATTATAAAAAGGCAAGCAAAGTGCTGCTGAAAGACTTGTAGCTCACCACAGAGGACACAGGGTACACAGAGTTTTTTTAGACATAAGAACAAAAGAACAAAAGGGCAGATGATTTTTTATGTGTTCGTTTGTTCTTTTGTCTGAAAACAGATTGAGCGCAGCTAATTAAACTCTGTGTCCTCTGTGTCCTCTGTGGTGAATGTTCGTTTCCGATAAGTCAAAGAGCGATATGGGTTTTCTTTATGTCTCCTGCCGGCAGAGACCGTTCACCCTGCCGCCATTTACCTCCGATGGTGCCGTCATTCCGTTCACTTCTCCCAAACGGGGTGCTACACACGACGCGTTCCGTGCTTGAGGTGAAAGGAGGATCGGGAGTAGCTCTGCTTTCTCTTCTTTCTCTTCTTCCCCTTCTTCTCCTTCTTCTTCTTTCTCTTTTAATATATTCTTTTCTTAGCACCGTGTTACGGTGAAACGCCCATTGGCAGCACGTTTCACGGTGACTTCCACCGCTCCCCACGGTGACGGTTCCGGCAACCGTAGTCCCGGTTGCAGCGGGTTCTCGACGGTCCGTCCCGGTTGAAATGCGGTTCTGGACGGGGGTGTTCGGGTCGGTGAATCAGAGATTATTCAGTTCATTAATAGCTGTTATAAGAAACAACTTTCTCCTTTTCTTTTCGGATCTTTTTCCGTTTCTCCTTCACCGGATAGCCAATCAGCACATCCAGCAACACACGTTTCGAAGACGGAATGCCGGTCAGGCTCTTCACCTCTTTCTCGTCAAACCAGCCGAGTATGCACGATCCCAACCCTTCGCTTTCGGCAGCCAGCACAATGTGCGCAACCGCAATGCCTATATCGATCTGCGGAAAATGCTTCCCTTTCAGTTTGCCGCCCAGCCTGGACGTTATGTTAGCCGACTCTTCTACAATCAGTATGTGCACGGGAGCATCTTTAGCAAATTTATTCATTCCCAACCCCGCAGCAGCTTTGCCAACCTTCTCCGCCAATAACGGATCGGTTACTACCACAAACTTCCAGGGTTGCGCATTGCATGCGGAAGGTGCCAAACGTCCTGCCTCGAGGATACGTTCCAGCTTATCCGGTTCCACAGGACGTGATTTATCATAGGCCCTGTCACTCTGCCGGGCATTTACCAATTGCAGAAAGTCGTTCATACCTAGTCCTGCTATTTATATTGAATCATCCGGCTGATGTACTTGCCGATGATGTCAAATTCAAGGTTCACAATACTGCCTACCTCAAAAGTATGGAAATTGGTATGCTCGTAAGTATATGGAATAATCGCTACCTGGAAAGTATCGTCCGTCGGATTGCATACCGTCAGACTGACACCGTTCACCGTTACCGATCCCTTATCTACGGTGATGTAGCCACGTTTAGCCATTTCCTTGTCGAAAGCATATTTAAATGTGAAATACCAACTTCCGTCCGCATCTTTTATACCGATACATTCGGCAGTCTGATCCACATGTCCCTGCACAATGTGTCCGTCCAGACGTCCGTTCATCATCATACTGCGTTCCACGTTCACCTTGTCCCCCACCTTCAGCAACCGGAGGTTCGAGCGGTCCAGTGTCTCTTTCATGGCAGTCACTGTATAGGTATCTTCCGCCATGCTGACCACAGTCAGACAGACTCCATTGTGCGAGATACTCTGATCTATCTTCAACTCGTTTACAAACGAACACTTCAGTGTGAAATGTATATTCTCCTGGTCTTTCACCAGTGCTACAACGGTAGCGTACTCTTCTACGATTCCGGAAAACATAGTTCTATTTTTAATATTAGGATTTACCATTCAAAAAGATGCATACGCGCATCAACGGGGGTCAAAGATACAAAGAAAATGGGAGAGAGTGAGTGAATAAACATAAAAAAGCGGGGCTTTTCACAAAGCCCCGCTTTTCAGTTTTCAATAGGTATTAGTTTTTTTTTAAGGTAAAAAGATTGTTTTCAGGATAACGGTGCAAATATAGGTGCTTTTCTCGTTATGAACCAAATATAAAAACATGTCATATAACATATTTTTGATTTTTCTTTGGATTTATTATCATTTCAAAAAAAACTCCTGTAACCGAACCGTTACAGGAGACAAATATATGACATTTTTTTAAGTAGCACTAATTTTTGTTTAAAAATTTGCGATTTATTATTTATCGGGATAATGCTCTTCCACCTTGCCACTATGCTTCAAGACTTTAGCATCTATGAAAAAGACAATTTCCTCGGCAATATTCGTTATATGGTCGCCAGAACGCTCCAGCTTACGGAATACCCCTACCAGATTCAGGCAAGACAGCGTGCTTTCGGGATGCTCTCTGATATAATCAGCCAATATCGCTGTAGCTTCGGCATTAATCTCGTCCAATAAATTATCTTTAGCGAATACGGAAGTTGCCAGTTCGAGACTTTCTTCGTTCAGCGCACGTTTGGCCACCTCGAGCATAGAAAGCACCTGTCTCTGCATCTCTTCCAGACGAAGGCGTTTCAGTAAGTCTCCATCCAGAATAGGCTCCTCACTTTTCAGCACAAAACGTGCGATTCCCTCGGCAAAGTCGCCCAAACGTTCCAGATTCGTATTGATTTTCAACATAGCCAACACAAAGCGAAGATCGATAGCGACCGGATTATACAAGGCAATCACATCCTCCACATCACTGTCTATCTTCAACTCAAAAGCATTCACTCTGCGCTCACGGACAATTACCTGCTGAGCCAGTTCCTTATCCAGTGTCAGTACAGCCTCTCCTGCTCTATCCAGCTGATTGTAAACCAATGTCCACATCTCGTCTATTTCCTTTTTCAGCAGAACAAGTTCTGATTCTATAAACTTCACCATACTCTATGTATTAAATTAATTATTAAGCAAATATACAATATAAAACCATGTTTCGACGATCTGCGCCGAAAAATCACAGGTTACCCGAATCGTCCGGTAATATAATTCTGGGTGGCTTCTTTCTCCGGATTCGTAAAGATCTTCTTTGTATCGCCAAACTCCACCATCTGCCCCATATAGAAAAATGCCGTCTTATCACTGACACGGGCGGCCTGCTGCATGTTGTGCGTCACAATCACAATGGTATACCGTTCTTTCAGTTCATGAATCAATTCTTCCACCTTTGCCGTCGAAATAGGGTCGAGTGCCGAAGCCGGCTCGTCCATCAGCAGCACCGAAGGAGATACAGCCATCGCACGGGCGATACAAAGGCGTTGCTGTTGTCCGCCGGATAAAGCATAAGCCGATTCCTTCAGTTTGTCCTTCACTTCATCCCAAAGGGCGGCACCCTTCAGGGTCTCCTCCACCCGCTGCCGGATAAAAGCATTATCTTTCACTCCGTTCACCCTCAATCCGTAAGCTACATTCTCAAAAATGCTTTTCGGAAAAGGGTTAGGACGCTGGAACACCATGCCTACGTTTTTACGAAGTTCGTCTACCTGCACTCCTTTGTCATAGATATTTTCACCATCTATACGGATTTCCCCCGTCAGGCGAATGGCAGGGATCAAATCGTTCATACGATTGAAAAGACGCAGAAAAGTAGATTTTCCACATCCGGAAGGACCTATAAACGCGACTACAGATTTTTCTTCAATCTGCATACTGATTCCCTTCAGTGCATGGAAGTCACCATACCAGAAATTCACGTCACGCGCATCAATTTTCACTGTTGTATCCATATTTTTTGTTGTACTCCGTCACTAATTCATTTTTACTTTCTTTTCAAAATACTTCCGTAAAGCATTGGCCAGCAGGTTCACCAGGAGTATGATCGCAATCAATACCAAAGCCGTCCCGTAAGCCAAAGGCAACTGTGCCTCCATATCCGTGCCACTGGTCGATATCACATACAAATGATAGGGCAGCGCCATACACTGGTCTAAAATGCTTGTCGGCAACTGCGGAAGAAAATATGCCGCACACGTGAACAGGATCGGGGCCGTTTCTCCCGACACACGTCCCAAGGCAAGGATCAGTCCGGTTATGATATTCGGCATCCCCATAGGCAGAATCACGTGCCAGATGGTCTGTAACTTGGTAGCTCCCAATGCACGGCTTCCCTCACGCATGCTGTCCGGTATCGCCTTCAGCGCCTCTTCCGTGGTACGGATCACCAAAGGTACACAAAGCAGGCCCAATGTCAATGAACCGGCCAGAATACTATCTCCGAAGTCCATATAATTAACGAACAAAGCCATACCAAAGAGACCGAAAACAATCGACGGAATGCCGCTCAGGTTATTGGTCATCACACGGATAAACCTCACCAGTTTTCCTTTCGGCGCATACTCGTTCATGTAAATTCCACTCATCACTCCCACCGGAAATGCAAAGAGCGCACTGCCTGTCATCAGATAGAATGTGCCCACGATAGCCGGCCAGATACCTCCTCCCGTCATCCCGTCGGTAGGTGCCGATGTGAGAAAATCCCAACTGATGACACCGATACCCTTGTAAATGATGAACCCTAAAATCGCAAACAGAATCAGCACAATGCATAAACTCAGCAACCGGAATATGCCGAAAGCGATGCCCTGCGAACGCCTTTTAGCTTTTGTATTATTCAGTATTTCCATATTACTTACTACGTTTTACGCCCTTAGATGAAATATACTCCACGCTAAAGTTGATGATTAATGTAATGAAGAACAGCACGACTCCTAAAAGGAAAAGAGCCTGATAGTGTGGTCCCCCTGCCGGTGCCTCTCCAAGTTCGGCCGCAATGGTGGCGGGGATCGTACGCAAAGGTTCGAGAATCGTAGTCGGAATCACGGCCGCATTTCCGGTTACCATCAAAACAGCCATCGTCTCGCCGATGGCACGTCCGATGCCGAGCACCACCCCCGAAGTAATGCCTGAAATAGAATAAGGGATCACCACTTTATAAATGGTCTGCCACTGTGAAGCCCCGAGTGCCAGACTCGCTTCACGCATCGCACGGGGACAATTACGCATCGCGTCTTCAGTCACCGTTATAATCGTGGGCAATGCCATGATGGCAAGCACTATGCTTCCGGCGAGTCCACTCTCACCTACCGGCAAATCGAATACCTTCTGAATCAGAGGCACAATCACGATCAACCCGAAAAAACCATATACAACCGAAGGAATACCACTCAACAACTCGATGACCGGCTTCAGCCAACCGCGCACTTTCGGGTTGGCGACCTCGGACATATAGATCGACACCGACAGCCCGAACGGCAAAGCAATCAATATGGCAAACAGGCTCACCCAAAGCGTACCGGTAATCAGCGGCAGAAAGCCGAACAGGGGTGCCGGTGTTGCCGTGGGAAACCATTCCGCTCCGGCAAACACATCTTTCACGGAAATGGTATTATCCTTTATAAAATGCACCGCATCCGGCTGAGTTACAAACTTCTGAGGAATAAAAGCTACGATCCCGGGCGTCTTCTGAATCAACTCCATAATCTTTGCCCCGGCATTTTCGTATGCCTCTCCCAGTTCTTCTTCCGAGTAGTAATGCGTGATGTCTTCCAGACGGAACACCCGGATCGGCAGATCTTCACCTCCCAGTTCTTTCCAGTTGGTGATCTCTTCATCAAAAACATCTTTAATCTGCATCGGTGTCAGTTCACTGACCTTGTTATCTTTGTTCAGTACCAGCACATACCCTTCTTCGATAACCTTACTGCTGAACAGCCCGAATGCCTCTGTAAAAAGGAAAAGCACAATCAGCAGGATCGTAATACTCGTTACAAATCCGCTACAGGTCAAAATTCCTTCTATAATCCTTTCAAAAACCTTTTTCATACCATCTGATTTTCATGATGCAAAGAAACAGAGTAAGTATTAAGGATGTGTGAATACCGTTTGAAGGAAGTGTTTCAAAGGCGTTACATTTATGTTACAAGGCGGAATATCGAACGTTTTGAAACAAGAATGTAATACACTATTGCTTTATTTGCACATAAATATAGAATCCACCACAGGATTCACCACAGAGTACACGGAGTACACAGAGAAATTCGTTTTCTCTAAAATACTGTAACAAGAGATTAAAGACCTGTGAGACTCTGTGTACTCCGTGTACTCTGTGGTGAGTCAAAATTCAAAACTCAATCATATGAAAGTTAGAACTATCTTATTCGCCGCCCTCTCCCTCGCAGCACTGAATGCCAATGCCCAACGCATTAAAGGCAGTGACACCGTATTGCCCGTAGCCCAGCAAACAGCCGAACGCTTCATGAACCGGGAACCCGATGCCCGTGTCACCGTCACCGGAGGTGGTACAGGAGTGGGTATCTCCGCCCTGTTGGATAATACCACTGACATCGCCATGGCTTCACGCCCCATTAAGTTCAGCGAAAAGATGAAAGCCAAAGCTGCCAAACGGGACATAGACGAAGTGATCGTTGCCTATGACGCGCTTGCCGTTGTTGTCCACCCGTCCAATCCGGTGAAGCAACTCACCCGCCGGCAACTTGAAGACATCTTCCGCGGCAAGATAACCAACTGGAAACAGGTGGGAGGCGATGACCGCAAAATAGTGGTTTACTCCCGCGAAACCTCTTCCGGTACCTACGAATTCTTTAAGGAGAGCGTCCTCAAAAACAAAAATTATATGAGCAGCAGCCTTTCCATGCCTGCCACCGGAGCCATTATCCAGTCGGTCAGCCAGACCAAAGGTGCCATTGGTTACGTAGGACTCGCCTATGTGTCTCCACGCATCAAAACCCTGTCCGTTTCATATGACGGAGAACACTATGCCGGCCCCACCGTAGAGAACGCCACCAACAAGACATATCCCATTGTCCGCCCCCTCTATTATTATTATGACGTAAAGAACAAAGCACAAATCGCTCCCCTGCTCCAGTTTATTCTTTCTCCCGAGGGACAGGATATTATAAAAAAGAGTGGATATATACCCGTGAAATAAGGTTATACAAAAAAAATATCCTACTTTTGCAGCAACTTATTAGCTACGAGCTTTTATAATAATGACAGATATGACAGATATAAAAAACGAAGAGGCAGGCGAAAAGAAAAGCCTTAATTTCATTGAACAGGCAGTAGAAAATGATTTGAAAGCAGGAAAGAACGGAGGAAGAGTACAAACACGTTTCCCGCCGGAACCCAACGGTTACCTGCACATCGGGCACGCCAAAGCTATTTGCCTCGACTTCGGCATCGCTGCTGCACATGGTGGTGTGTGCAACCTTCGTTTCGACGACACTAACCCGACGAAAGAGGATATGGAATATGTAGAAGCCATACAGGAAGACATCCAATGGTTAGGCTTCCAGTGGGGCAACGTATATTATGCCTCGGATTATTTCCAGCAGTTATGGGACTTTGCCGTCACTCTGATTAAAGAAGGCAAAGCCTACGTAGACGAACAGACCTCAGAACAGATTGCCCAACAAAAAGGAACTCCCACCCAACCCGGTGTCGAGAGTCCGTACCGCAACCGTCCGATCGAAGAGAGCCTTGCCCTGTTCGAAAAGATGAATAGCGATGAAGCCAAGGAAGGCTCCATGGTGCTTCGTGCCAAAATCGACATGGCCAGCCCCAATATGCACTTCCGCGACCCGATCATGTACCGCATTCTGCATGTGGTACACCATCGCACCGGAACCCAATGGAAAGCCTATCCGATGTACGACTTCGCACACGGTCAGAGCGACTATTTCGAAGGAGTCACCCACTCACTCTGTACGCTCGAGTTCGTACCTCACCGCCCTCTTTACGATCTGTTCATCGACTGGTTGAAAGAAGGCAAGGATCTGGACGACAACCGCCCCCGCCAGACAGAGTTCAACAAACTGAACCTGAACTACACGCTGATGAGTAAACGCAACCTGCTGATCCTGGTGAAGGAAGGACTGGTGAACGACTGGGACGATCCCCGTATGCCGACTCTCTGCGGATTCCGCCGTCGCGGCTACTCTCCCGAATCCATCCGTAAGTTCATCGATAAAATAGGTTACACCACTTACGATGCACTCAACGACTTCGCCCTGCTCGAAAGCGCCGTACGCGAAGACCTGAATGCCCGTGCCACCCGTGTATCTGCCGTACTGAACCCGGTGAAACTGATCATCACCAACTATCCCGAAGGACAAGTTGAAGAACTGGAAGCTATCAACAACCCCGAAGATCCGACAGCCGGAAGCCATACCATCGAGTTCAGCCGCGAACTGTGGATGGAACGCGATGACTTCATGGAAGATGCCCCGAAAAAATATTTCCGCATGACTCCGGGACAGGAAGTGCGTCTGAAGAACGCCTACATCGTAAAATGTACAGGCTGCAAGAAAGACGAGAACGGCACCGTGACCGAGGTATACTGCGAATACGATCCCAACACCAGAAGCGGTATGCCGGATGCCAACCGCAAAGTGAAAGGTACCCTTCATTGGCTCAGCTGCAACCATTGCCTGCCGGCAGAGGTGCGTCTGTACGACCGTCTTTGGAAAGTAGAAAACCCGCGTGACGAGATGGCTGCCATCCGTGAGGCGAAAGGTTGTGATGCTCTCGAAGCCATGAAGGAAATGATCAACCCGGACTCACTGACCACTCTGACCCGTTGCTACATAGAAAAATACGTGGCCGACCTGCCCGTACTTTCCTATCTGCAATTCCAACGTATCGGATATTTCAATGTAGACAAAGATTCTACGCCCGGTCATCTGGTATTCAACCGCACCGTGGGACTGAAAGATACCTGGGGAAAAATCAATAAATAGCTTTTTGGCAAGAGAGTGTGTGTCGAAACTCACCACAGAGGACACAGAGTTCACAGAGGAAAAATTTATTTTCCCCGGAACCGGTTTTTAAATTAAAACTCTGTGTCCTCCGTGGTGAGTTTCGACACACCTTCTCCCTCCGAATCAAATCATTATTAACTGTATAATTACTAATTAAATTGGGTAGAAAGAACTCCCCGTCCGAAAGAGAGCGGGAATTACATAATATGATCGTGCAATACGAAACATTAAAGGCCAACAACCAGTCTCCCTATATGGATGGTGACCAATTGGCCGATATTGCCGATCAATACGCCTCCGAACGCAGGTTCAAGGAAGCCCAGGAAGTCATTTCGTACGGACTCGGACTTCATCCGGGGCATACCGACCTCATGGTAGAACAAGCTTACCTGTTTCTGGATCTCAACCAACCCCGGAAAGCCCGGGAAGTGGCGGACCTTATCACCGACACCTACTCCGCCAACGTCAAACTACTCTTAGCCGAACTGTTGCTGAACGAAGGCAAGCTGGACGATGCCGACCAAATACTCGACAGCATAGAAGAGGAAGAGAAAAACGAACTCGGCATCCTGGTCGATGTTGTCTACCTGTATACCGATTTAGGCTATCCGGAAAAAGGCATACAGTGGCTTACGCGGGGGATAGAACTGTATAAGGACGACGAAGATTTTCTGGCAGCCACCGCCGATTGTTATGGAGCAGCCGGAGCGGCACATATAGAAAAAGCCACCTTCTTCTACAACAAGCTGATCGACAAGAACCCATACAACCCGGCTTACTGGGTGGGACTGGCCAAATGTCAGTTCGCCACCAAAGATTTTGATAAGGCCGTAGAATCCTGCGACTTCGCTATCGCAGCCGATGAAGAATTCGGCGAAGCCCATATCATCAAAGCACACAGCCTGTTTCACCTTGAAAATATCGAAGGGGCCATCGCAGAGTATCAGAAAGCACTGGAATATAAAACGCTCTCTCCCGAATTCACCTACATGTTCATCGGATTGGCTTATGCCCATCAGGAGAACTGGGCAGAAGCCGCCGAGAGCTACCGCCTGGCCCTTCAGGCAATCGAAGAAAGCGGCAACGGCTCTTCTCCGTTACTGTCCGATATCTATTCAAACAAAGCGGTCTGTGCCTCCCATCTGGGTGACTCGGCAGAAGCCCACCGCCTTTGCCGGCTGGCCAAAGAGCTGGCTCCACAGGATGCAGAGCCCTATCTGCTTGAGGGACGCATTTACATGGAAGAGGGCAACTTCGATCAGGCCCGTGCAGAATGGGCACTGGCTCTCCGTTATGCCCCCGAAGCCGATACATGGATGGAAATCGGTAATTACAGCCTCGAATACCGTATGCTCGAGAATGCCCGTTTTTGCTTCGAGCAAGTATTGGAGGAAGATCCCGAATATCCCAAAGTCTGCGAACAACTGGCTTCTGTATGCCTTGTACTTCAGGACCACGAAGGATTCAAGAAATACAACGAGATGTGTGGCAACTCCATCAATCTCGAATCGCTTCGGAATATGATCCTGGAAATGGGAACGGATGGAGAACAGATGCTCCGTGAACTGGATGATTTCTTAAAAGACGAAAAATAATCCAAAAACCAAAACTATATTAAATTCAATCTAAATTAAACAAATGGAATCTGTAGCCTTCATTCAGTGGTGTTTAGACCACCTCAATTACTGGACCATTACACTCTTAATGGCCATTGAAAGTTCTTTTATTCCTTTTCCATCCGAAGTGGTAGTTCCTCCGGCAGCTTACAAAGCAGCAGTCAACGAAGAGTTGAACATCTACCTGGTAGTGCTTTTTGCCACCATAGGAGCCAATATCGGCGCTATCATCAATTACTATCTGGCCCGCTGGCTGGGACGTCCCATCGTCTATAAATTCGCCAACAGCCGTTTCGGGCACATGTGCCTGATCGATGAAGCCAAAGTGCAACATGCCGAAGAATACTTTGACAAGCACGGAGCGCTGTCCACTTTCATCGGCCGTCTGATCCCTGCAGTACGCCAACTGATTTCCATCCCGGCCGGACTTGCCCGCATGAAATTGCACACCTTTCTTATCTACACCACCTTAGGCGCAGGATTATGGAACACCATCCTTGCCGCCATCGGATACTATCTGTCCACCGTCCCCGGCATCGAAAGCGAAGAGCAACTGCTTGCCAAAGTTACCGAATACAGCCACGAACTGGGCTATTGCTTCATTGCCATCGGAGTCTTCATCGTCGGCTTCCTTATCTACAAAGGAATGAAGAAAAAGAAATAGTGCCTCCACAGCAAGAATCAGCATTCACCACAGAGTAACACAGAGCAACACAGAGTGAACTTAATCTATCGATAACGAATGGTAGTGAACTCTAAGAACTTTGTATTACTCTGTATCACTCTGTATCACTCTCTACTCTCTATTACTCTGTATTATTCCGTATTACTCCGTGAGACTCTGTGGTACTCCGTGGTAAAACTCCGCCTTCATCCCTCCCTCAAAAAAATCTTTCTTTTTTTTCCTCTTCCATGCAGTATCTTTATATTCCCTGCATTTACTTATTGTACGTACACCAAACCAGTTAATCAACAATTCATCAAAAAACAAATCCTAGGCCTTACAGTTGGTTGATGAACGACTGATTTATGTAACAAATTTAATGTTTAAGAAAATGAAAAAAGAATTTAATCTATCCAAGCTTTTTTATGCTTTTGCGATTGCTTTTTCAGTGGTAACCTTGTCTTCTTGTGACAACGATGACAACTCTCCGCTCCCTCCTCCATCGACCGGTGACGTGGCAGGCGCCTATAACGGAAAAGTACTGATCACCCAAGTTACTCCGCTTGCAGGCAGAGAGAATGCCGGCGAAGGTGAAACTCCCAAGGGACAGGATGTCAATGCGACAGTAAAGAATGATACCGTTTTCTTCGACAAATTGCCGGTTGACAACCTTATCATCTCTATTATCGGTGACAAAGACAAAGCAGAAGCCATTATCAAAGCTATCGGTGACGTGAAATACAAAGTAGGTTACAAGCCGGCTCTCAATACAGAGAAAGACAGTATCTACCTTGCATTCGAACCGAAACCGCTGATCCTCCAGTTGCCCTCTGCTACAGAAGGTGAAAAGGGTCAGACCGTAACCGTAACCATTTCTTCTCCGGAAAAAGGCAGCTTCGCTTACAAAAACAATCAGTTGAAGATGAAGCTCAATGCCGACGAGATTAAACTGGCAGATGTGGTTGTACCGACTTCTAAAGTACAGTTCGACTTCGATATGACTAAAAAGAAGTAACAATTCCACATGAAAAAGTCCGTGTTCCCACCTCCTTGGAGTGAACACGGACTTTATTTTTTCCTAAATCTTCTCCTACACAGATTACTTCACGGCAGCCAGTGCCTTTTCATAATCAGGTTCCTGAGTAATCTCCGGAACAAGTTCCGTATAAGCCACTTTCCCGTCTTTTCCGATCACCACCACCGCACGTGCCAGCAATCCGGCAAGCGGTCCGTCGGCCATTCTCACTCCATAGCTTTCGTCAAAGTCCGAAAAACGGAAATCGGACAATGGAATCACGTTTTCAATGCCTTCCGTCGTGCAGAAACGTCCCTGAGCGAACGGCAAGTCTTTCGAAATGGCCAATACCACCGTGTCCTTTAATCCCGCTGCCATCTTATTGAATTTACGCACCGAAGTAGCACAGACACCGGTATCCATACTTGGAAAAATATTCAGAACTATATTTTTACCTTTCAAATCTTTTAGTGAGAAAGAAGATAAATCACTTTTCACCAGCTCAAAATCGGGAGCCACCTTTCCAACCTGTATAAATTCGCCAATCAGCTTTACCGGTTGTCCTTTGAAATTTGTTGTTGCCATAATTGTTATCTCTAAGTTTTATTTACTATATTCTAAACAATCGGTACGCTTACTTTGTTCACGTGGGACAATAATCTAAAAATAGAATTGATATGAAAACTTTATTCGACGAGATGGAACACGCAGTAAAAAACTGGTGGTTATCTCTTATCTTAGGTATTCTGTACATCATCGTGGCTCTCTGCCTGCTGTTTGCACCGGGAAGCAGTTACATTGCCCTCAGCGTTATCTTCAGCATCTCCATGCTGATCAGTGGTATTATCGAAATCATCTTTTCCATCAGCAACCGGCGAAGCATCTCGTCCTGGGGATGGTATCTCGCAGGAGGTATTATCGACCTGATCTTAGGTATTTACCTGGTAGCCTACCCATTGCTCAGCATGGAAGTCATACCGTTCATTGTCGCTTTCTGGATGATGTTCCGCGGTTTCTCTGCCACAGGCTATTCCATGGACCTGAAACGTTATGGAACCCGTGAGTGGGGATGGTACATGGGCTTCGGTATCCTTGCCATCATTTGTTCGCTGATCATACTCTGGCAACCGGCCGTGGGTGCACTTTACGTTATATACATGCTGGCATTCACCTTCCTGATCATCGGTTTCTTCCGGGTCATGCTCTCCTTCGAACTGAAAAGCCTTCATAAACGATCATCGACGATGAACGATAAATGATAAACAGTGAATGAACTCATATTCACCACAGATTACACAGATTAACACAGATATTTTAATTTAACTCTCAGTAAAATAAATTATTAATCTGTGAGAATCCGTGTAATTCTGTGGTGAATCATGGCTCCCCTAATCGTTCATCATTCACTAATACATCGTTTTCATGAACCGGAACAATGTTGTTCTGGACACCCCCATTTTTTCCGCCAGTTCCGAGTAAGTAGTTCCTTTGTCAAGTTCTCTGGTTAGTACCCGCTTGTTGGCACTCAGCAATTTAATTTTAGGCGTATCCCCCTTTCTTCTGCCTAAAGTCATTCCTTCCTGTTTTCTACGTGCAAGTGCTTCTTTGGTACGCATCGAAATCAGGTTCCTTTCGATTTCCGCCATCAGCCCGAATGCAAATCCCAGCACCTTACTGTTGATGTCGTCCTGAAACACATAGCCTTCTTTGGTGCTATAAAGCACCACCTGCTTCTTGATACAGAAATTCAGGATAGTCATAATCTCGAGCAATGTACGGCTCAGCCTCGAAATCTCCGTTACAATCAGTGTATCCCCCGGGTGCATCCTTTTCAGTAACTCTGATAATTTCCTGTCTTTTGTGCTTACGCTTCCACTGATAGTCTCTGTGTACCACTTGTCGATCGATAATCCATTTTTCTCTGCAAATCGCAAAATCTCTTCTTTCTGATTAGCTAAAAACTGTTTTTCCGTACTTACTCTCAAATAAGCTATTACCATAATTTCATGTTTTTAATTGATTAATACACCACGAAAGAACGGCTATTCATCCAAATTCGGGACACTTTTTCACTCTCCTTTTTCATCGGACCATTTGGGTATTTATGACACTTTCATTCGTCTATACTTTATGGCTATTGATTTTTTACTAATTTCCTGCAAATTTTCTGCCTTACCGCTCAAAATCTTTTTTATTAGAATCATTGTTGTTGAACACACTAAAAAAAACAAGAAAATGGAAATTGAAAAGTTCATTAAATCTTTAGCCAAGAAGGCTAAGTTAGGTGGTCGTTACAGTACAGCCAACACTTACATTTACACCCTGCACAGTTATCAGAAGTTTGCAGGAAAAGATTCGCTTACTTTTGAAGAAATCACTCCCGAGAGCATCAAGGAGTACGAACAGTATTTGCTTTTGAGTGGGAAAAGGCATAATACGATCTCACTCTATATGCGCATGTTACGTTCCATTTGCAATCAGGCCATCGAGCAAAACCTGGCTTCACTCAATACGCGGGAGTTATTCGAGAATGTTTTCATCGGCAACGAACCTACCGCCAAACGGGCTATTTCGCCTTCCATCATCTCCCGTCTGCTGGGGGCCGATCTGGGTAAGAACAGTAAGCTCGATTTTGCCCGCGACCTCTTCTTGCTGAGCTTCTATCTGCGTGGAATCCCATTTGTCGACCTGGTGCACCTCCGCAAAACGGACGTGAGAGGGAAAACACTGGTTTACTTCCGTCAGAAAACGGGTCAGCAGCTTACGGTCATCATAGAAAGCTGTGCCAAAGCGATTCTGAGGAAATATGCGGCACTCTGTGCAGACTCCATCTATCTGCTGCCGGTCATTAGCGCAGCCGGTGAAGAAGGGCATAAGCAATACCGGAGTGCGCTGAGGGTGTATAACAAACGACTCAACCAGATATCTGAAATACTTAAGCTGAAGACTCCGCTCACTTCTTATGTAGCACGCCATAGCTGGGCCACCACAGCCCTGCAAAAGGGAGTTCCGGTTTCAGTAATCAGTGCCGGCATGGGGCATGCTTCGGAAAAGGTGACATACATTTACCTGGCTTCTTTTGATAATAAAACACTGAGTAATGCGAATAAAAAAGTAATTGCTGCCGTGAGACTAAAGAAGGAAGAAGAGTGATATAAATGGTTCTCTTACTTATTAGGTAATAGAACAAAGCGATCCCTTACTTATTAGGTAATAGAACAGATTTGTTTGTTTTATCGCTGCAAAAGTAGAGATAAAAATTGAAATATCACAAACAAAATGATAATTTCTTTTCCAATAAAGTGGATAATAATCAGTTTAAATATCAGTTTGAAATAATTTATTCATATAATAGAAAGATTAGTCATAATTCCTGTTTGATGTAATTACTCAAACAGGAGTTACCAAATTGCGATAATTTTACATCGTAGTTATATAAGCTACCCCCTCTTTTATGTTTAGTTAACCTCTCCAAGCCATATTTTATATCTTTTCGTTATTCTGCATTCTATTACCTAATAAGTAAGGGAACAAATTGTAATGCACACAGCAAGATGATGGTGGATCAAGCACTGCCAACTATTACCTACACTCCTATAGATACATTATGAAACAGGTATTGCGGTTTAATAAAGTTATAAAAAGGATAGTATTCGCCGGAGATTTAATTCTCTTGAATGGTATCTTTCTATCTCTGTACGCACTCTTAGGAAGTAAATTCTTTGCAGACCCATTTACACACTCACTTCCACAGGTTTTAGTATTACTCAACTTATGCTATCTGGTTAGCAACATGACATCGGGCGTCATACTGCATCGCCGCGTAGTACGTCCCGAACAAATTGTATGGCGCGCCATACGCAACAGCGCCGGACACGCCCTATTCTTCTCCTGCGCCCTCACCTTTGGAAACTTCGGTATCCTCTCCGCACGTTTCTTCCTGATATTCTATCTCACGTTCACCACGCTGTTAGTCTGCTACCGTCTGTTGTTTCGCAGACTCCTGAAATGCTACCGCAAGCATGGAGGAAACTCCCGCAGCATCATTCTCGTGGGCAGCAACAGCAATATCATCGAACTGTATCATCAAATGACGGACGATGTCACTTCCGGATTTCGTGTCATCGGATACTTCGACGACCAGCCCGGCAGCCGCTTTCCCGAAAAAGTGAAATATCTGGGACAACCCCGCAAGATTGTGGATTATCTGAAACGGGGAGGAATCGAACAAGTCTATTGCTGCCTGCCATCCGCCCG
Source organism: Bacteroides sp. FSHCM14E1 (assembly GCF_019633785.1). Lineage (NCBI taxonomy): Bacteria > Pseudomonadati > Bacteroidota > Bacteroidia > Bacteroidales > Bacteroidaceae > Bacteroides > Bacteroides sp. FSHCM14E1. The sequence goes on along the minus strand of NZ_JADKYL010000017.1, from coordinate 71,404 downwards.
CAGCGAGGAGATACTCCCCATCATCGATTATTGTGAGAATCACCTGATACGCTTCTTCAGCGTCCCTAACGTACGCAGTTATCTTAAACGCCGGATGTACTTCGAGCTTCTGGGCAACGTGCCCGTACTCTGCATCCGTCAGGAGCCTCTCAGTTTCACCGAAAACCGCTTCAGGAAGCGTACGTTCGATATCGTTTTCTCCCTGCTGTTCCTGTGCACGCTCTTCCCCGTTATCTATATCATCGTCGGACTGACCATCAAAATCACCTCACCGGGCCCCATCTTCTTCAAGCAGAAGCGAAGCGGAGAAGACGGACGCGAGTTCTGGTGTTACAAGTTCCGTTCCATGAAAGTAAACGCACAGAGCGACACCCTGCAAGCCACCTTGCACGATCCGCGTAAAACCCGATTCGGCAACTTCCTGCGTAAAAGCAGCATCGATGAACTGCCGCAGTTCATCAACGTACTGTTGGGCGACATGTCGGTAGTGGGCCCCCGCCCTCACATGCTGAAACATACGGAGCAATACTCACAACTGATCAACAAATACATGGTCCGCCATTTTGTGAAGCCGGGTGTCACCGGCTGGGCACAAGTCACCGGTTTCCGCGGCGAAACCCACGAACTGTGGCAAATGGAAGGGCGTGTGCAACGGGACATCTGGTATATCGAGCACTGGACCTTCATGCTCGATTTATATATAATATATAAAACTGTAAGAAATGCGTTAGAAGGAGAAAAAGAAGCTTATTAAAACAAAGAGTTCACCACGGATTACACAGATTAACACAGAATCTTAAACCTTAAATATCAAGGGGATAATCTGTTAATCTGTGTTAATCTGCGTAATCTGTGGTGAGCCACCCCATATAGTAATATTCTAAAATTAAGATAAATGACAAAAAGACTACTTTTTTTTACGTTAACCTGTATCCTGCTGGCTTCCTGCCAGTCCTACAAGAAAGTGCCTTATCTGCAAGACTCGGGAGAGGTGCAGCGTGCCGTTGCGGAAGCCAAGCTTTATGATGCACGCATCATGCCGAAGGACCTGCTCACCATCGTCGTGTCCTGCACCGACCCCGAACTGGCTGAACCGTTCAACCTCACTGTAGCAACTCCCGTCAGCGCCTCACAGAACAACCTGACCAGCCAGCCGGCACTCCAGCAATACCTGGTAGACAACCGGGGCAATATCGAATTCCCGATACTGGGCACCCTGCACATCGGCGGGCTGACCAAAAGCGAGGCGGAAACACTGATCAAAGGGAAGTTAAGCGACTATATCAAAGAATCGCCCATCGTCACCGTCCGTATGGCCAATTATAAGATCTCTGTCATCGGCGAAGTAAACGCTCCCGGAACTTTCACCATCAGCAACGAAAAGGTCAACCTCTTCGAAGCCCTTGCCATGGCAGGCGACATGACCGTGTACGGATTGCGTGACAACGTCCGCCTGATCCGCGAGGACGCCGACGGACACCAGCACATCATCACGCTGGACATGAACCGGGCAGATATCGTCCAATCGCCCTATTACTACCTGCAACAGAACGACATCCTGTATGTCACCCCCAATAAGACCAAGGCAAAAACAGCCGACATCAGCACCAGCACCACCATCTGGTTCTCCGTGGTAGGCACGCTTGTGTCGCTTGCCAGTTTAATCATTACAATCGCCAAATAAAGAAACCCCGAAAATGAAAGAAGACTTATACGACGATCTATACGAAGAAAAAGAAGAGAAAATAGACTTCCACGCCATGCTGTTCCGCTACATCATCCGGTGGCCCTGGTTCGTGGCTTCGATCATCCTCTGCCTGGCGGGAGCATGGTTATACCTCCGGCAGACCACTCCGGTCTACAACATCTCGGCCTCCGTAGTCATCAAGGACGATAAGAAAGGGGGCAACAGTGGAGGAAACCTCACCGCGCTCGAAGGCCTGGGTCTGGTCAGCTCGGTATCGAACATCGACAACGAGATTGAAATACTACGTTCCAAAACGCTGGTCAAGCATGTGGTCAGCGAACTGAACCTATACACCACCTATACAGCCAAAGGCAGTTTCAACGAAACGGAACTTTATAAAAATTCGCCGGTACTGGTGGGACTCACTCCGCAAGAAGCGGACAAGTTAGCAGCGCCGGCCGTGTTCGAACTCACCCTGTCGCCCGGCAACCGGCTCGACGTGAAAGCCACCATCGGAGAGAGCTCCTACAGTAAAAAGTTCTCCAAGCTGCCGGCCCTGCTCACTACTCCCGCAGGCACGTTCACGTTTACGCTTGCCCACGACTCCGTCACCGTCAAAGAACCGCAGACGCTCACCGCCGTTGTCAGCAATCCCCTGTGGACAGCTAAAGGCTATGCGGGAGCACTCAGTGTAGAACCGACGTCCAAAACCACCTCTATCGTTATCGTCTCTTTAAAGAACACCAACAAGCGCCGTGGCGAGGACTTCATCAACCGGCTGATCGAAGTCTACAACCGGAACACCAACAACGACAAGAACGAGGTGGCGGAGAAAACGGAAGAGTTCATCGCCGGACGCATCCGCATCATCAACGACGAGCTGTTCAGTACCGAAAAGGAATTGGAAAACTTCAAACGGGATGCCGGACTGACGGACCTGGCAAGCGATGCCCAACTGGCCGTCAGCGAAAACTCCGCCTACGAGAAACAACGGGTGGAGAACGGCACCCAGCTCAACCTGGTACGCTACTTAGGCGAATATATCTCCGCTCCGGACAAGCTCAACACCGTGTTGCCCGTCAACGTCGGCCTGACCGACCAGTCCCTGTCCACCCTTATCAGCCAGTATAACGAAATGGTGCTCCAACGCAACCGCCTGCTGCTCAATTCTTCGGAAACCAACCCGGTGATCGTGAATCTGGATACCAGCATCCGTGCCATGCGCGAAAACATCCTGACCACCATCCACAGCGTTCAGAAAGGTTTGCTGATCACCAAAGCCGACCTCGACCGGCAGGCCAACAAGTTCAACCGCCGCATCAGCAATGCTCCCGCCCAGGAACGCCAGCTTGTCAGCATCTCGCGCCAGCAGGAAATCAAAGCCGGACTCTACCTGATGCTGCTCCAGAAACGGGAAGAAAACTCCATCGCGCTGGCTGCCACTGCCAATAATGCCAAAATCGTAGACGAAGCCATGGCCGACAACGGTCCCGTCTCACCCAAGACAAAGACGGTCTACATGATCGCGCTCCTGATGGGGATAGGCATCCCCGTAGCCGTCATCTACGTCATGGGCCTGCTCCAGTTCCGCATAGAAGGACGGGCGGACGTGGAGAAACTGACTTCCGTCCCTATCATCGGAGACATCCCCCTGGCGGAAGAGGGAGAAGGGAAGCAGGGAAGCATCGCCGTCCGCGAAAACGAAAACGACCTGATGGCGGAAACCTTCCGGGGCATCCGCACCAACCTGCAATTCATGCTGGGCGAAGAGAACAAAGTGGTCCTGGTCACCTCCACCATCAGCGGCGAAGGAAAAACATTCGTAGCCACCAACCTTGCCATCAGCCTCTCGCTGCTCGGCAAGAAAGTAGTCATCGTGGGACTCGACATCCGCAAGCCGGGACTGAACAAAGTATTCTCCCTTTCGCACAAAGAGAAAGGAATCACTCAATACCTGGCCAATCCGCAGCATACCGACCTGCTGTCTATGGTGCAGCCCTCGGAGATATCACCCAACCTGAGTATCCTCCCCGGTGGAACAGTTCCGCCCAACCCCACCGAGCTGCTGGCACGCCAGGCTTTGGTGCAGGCCATTGATATTCTGAAAAGGCACTTCGACTACGTGATACTCGACACCGCCCCCATCGGGCTGGTCACCGACACACAGATCATCGCACGGGTAGCCGACCTCTCCGTTTACGTATGCCGTGCCGACTATACGCATAAAGCCGACTATACCCTGCTCGAGGATCTTCGTCTGGGCAACAAACTTCCGAACCTGTGTACCGTCATCAACGGGCTCGACATGAAAAAACGGAAATACGGTTATTACTATGGATACGGAAAATACGGACGCTACTACGGGTACGGCAAAAAGTACGGCTATGGATATGGTTACGGCCAAAAACACACTTAGACATCTCTATGATTTTATAAAATATGAAGAATTAATTATTTGTTACACTTATGCCATGAAAACCAAACCGCTATAAGAGTTAATTAAATTAACTTTTATAGCGGTTCAATTTCCATTTTAAAACATCAATGTAATTTTTTATCATCAATCACATTAAAACACGGACACTGCTTTATCCATTCCTCGGGCTCGATCTCCCCATTGGCGTTCAAGTCCGGACTCAGATCCCGGTGGCCACACACACGGCTGCCGGGGTACTGTTTTAGCAGAGTCTTCACCAACACCCGCATCGAATGCACCTGCCACTCCGTCCGGGTATCCTTGGGACGTCCCCTCGCATCCAGCCCTCCTTCATAACAGATACCGATACTCGTCGCATTGTGCCCTTTGGCATGCGCCCCTATTTTCTCTACCGGACGAGTGGACACAATCCGCCCGTCCTTGCGGATATAGAAGTGATACCCCGGCCCGTTGAAGCCACGCCTGCGATGGCAGACATCCAGATCGAACTCCGTAAAGCACCGGTCTTCCCTCGTTGCGGAGCAATGAATCACGATTAAGTCGATTTTCCTCATACCCCCTCCTTCACTTTTCGACATTCCTCCCGCTGAGAAACATCAGGAACGCGATCACCCATTCCAAGATTCTTTGTAACTTCTTCATCGTTGCTTTGCTATATTAAGTTGTTTTACGTTTACACCACAGATTTCACAGATTATCACAGATTTAAATATGAAAATCAATTGCAGAAAAAATAAATTCTTCATCTGTGATAATCTGTGAAATCTGTGGTGCGAATTCATGCCGTCGGGTCATCCACAATCCCCCCGTCGCCGTCGCCCTTTTGCGCCGCCCGGGTGCTCACCTTGCTGAAGCTGAGTGTCTTCATCGCATCCGCCAGCACAGGCCCCGGACGGAAGTTCACCCTCGCCTTGCTGATATTCGCCGCTTTGAAATCCTCCGGCTTTTCAGCTCCCTTGCTTCTCAGGCCCACCTGAAACGTGCCGATATTGCCCAGCCGTACAATCTCTCCCCTCGACAGCCCGTCTACCATTTCATCCTCCAGCGCCTTCAGCACCGCCACCACATCCGCCGAGTGCACCGTACAGGCCTTTTCCACCCGGGTCGAGATCTCGTCCAGACCCACATCGCCACTCGCCTGTGCCTGGGCATAATACTTGGCGGGATCATCCTTCTTCTGCATGTTCTTGCGCGCCACTACCGAATACGTAACTTCTTTACTCATAATCGTACTTTCTTTTTAGAGTTAAACATCTGTTTTTCAATCACATTTCAAAGATACGACAACCTCGATGCGCCAATGACAAGGAAAGAGCGCCGATGACGAAGTTTGACGAAAAAAGAGTATAAAAACACGCTGCATTCCGGGTGTTTTTTCGTATATTTACGGTAGATAACAATCAGATAATCAAAACCATGAACCAAAGAAAAGAAGAAGACACAACCGAAGCCGATTTCATTATCCGCTCGTACACCAAAGCCGAACTTGCACAACTTTACTGCCCGGGCCTCGACCCGGTGCTCGCCCTGCAGAAACTCTACCGCTGGATGCGTAAAAACACTGCCCTGACCCGGGCACTGTCCGAAGTCAATTACAACAAATACCGCCACAGCTTCCTCAAGCGTGAAGTCGGGCTGATAGTGCATTACCTGGGAGAACCTTGATTTCACCACAGAGAAGAGCCCACCACAGATTACACAGATTATCACAGATCAAGAATTTATTTTTCCCGGAATTGATCTTTTAATTTAAATCCGTGTTAATCTGTGTAATCTGTGGTGAAAACCGTGAAAAAGACTTAGACGTTTCCCCCGAAACATCCAAGTCTTTTAGTAGAAACTCTTAAGTCTTTTCAGAAAAGGCTTAAGAGTTTTTTCATACATTCGCCTTCCCCCTATCCTTTTTGAGAAGGTTCAAAGGCTCAAGGCTCACTCTACAAGCATCATTACGCCCACTTACGGTGAGTCTTACGATATTTTCCATCCTCTTTCACAACGAGTTCCAAGTCTACAGTCTTCTTAAAAAGCCTCTTGGCAGTGGACTGGGGAATTCCCATTTTCACCGCCTTTTCTACCATCTCGGCGAAGGTAAAAGTTCCTGAAAAAGATTGTAATACCGGCCGTAACCTGAAATAAGGCTTCAGAGGTTTGGAGTTCGTTTCACTCTTCTGCACACTGGTAGACAGCAGCAAGCTATGCTCCAGGAGCACATCCGTCATCAGCATGGCAGTATGGAAATCTTCGTCCGAACACACATACTGCGGCATCGCCCAGGCACACTCCCCCTTGCGGAGAGCAGTGAGCACACCCGCTATCCGACTTGCCATCAATCCGTGACGCAGCACGATCGCCCCGGGCGAATCATCCCGCTCGTTCACCACCTCGGACAGGTGAGAGGAGAAACGAGACGTATGCTCCTCCCATTGCGCAGCCGTAAACGTGACCTCCGTGGGAGACTGAAGCAAGAACAGGTGTAACTCCAACAGCCTGTGACTCAGACGGGCAAACACCGATTGATGATCTTCACCCCCTGCCCGGGGAGCGGCCGAACGCCAACACCAATCACTCTGTCCGGTATAGATCAGAAAACGGCTGTACAATCCACTCTCCAACGAAGGTATGAAACGCGCCAACTGATTCGGAGTACCGGCGAAACACAATGCCAAGCGTGGATGGTGGGCTACCACCTGGCGCCCGTTCACCTTAAAATCGGCCGAAACCACCTCGTGCTGAAAAGCCGCCCGAAACACGTCATCATGCTTTCCGTACTCATTGCGGATAGCTCCCGACACCATGTCCAGCTCCGTAGCGTTGATGCAGCACCCTAACTTGCCGCTCTCCTCCAATGCACTGATCAGCAAACTCTTCGACACATTGGGCGAAAGTGTCAGCAATTTACGGGCAGGCTCTTTGGGACGCAGCGAAAAGTCCGGCGAACGCTTCTCCGCCTGCGCCTTTTTCAGCTCCAGCTCCCACTCGAAGAAAGCCTTATCATACACCAGACGCATATCCTCGTTCTGCTTCTCATAATACCGGTGAATCTCTCCGGGCAATATGCCGGCAAGCGACACCACCCCCTTTCCGCCTCCGGCATGGGCAATCACCATGTAATACAGGTGCGGCGAGTAGTACACCTGATCATACAAAACACGCACCTCGGGCAGACAAGCGCTGATGTTGGCAACCATCGCCGTCAGCAACATGTCACGCTCCCGATAGCTGCCCGCCACCTTTACTCCCTCCGCAAGCACCTCGGGCAGATGCTCGAACACCTCTTCGGGAAAGTAAGGCGCCTGTCGTCTGTAAGCTTCACTTTTTCCGAACAAGAGATCTTCCAAATCATCCCCCTCCTCTTCCCCGTGAGGGGTATAAAGTGAGCCTTGAGCCTTTGAGCCCTTTTCTTCCCCGACAGCGTCCGCCTTTCTGACAGAAGCATACTGATAACCAGAGAATAACGTTTTCTCAATCTCTCCGCTTCCGAAATCAGCCTGCGCATATTTCTCAACCACTGTTTTTTGCAACAGCCGCATTTCCTCCGGCGAAAAACCTTTATACCGGGCATAACGTCCCAACTTCAACATAAACGCATGACGCCCTCCCGTCGCAAACGGGTTCCGGACATCAAAATCATTCAGGAAAGCCTGCATAAAGCCATTCCCCGCTTCGGGAGCAACGCCTGCCGGACGAGCTCCGTCCACCGCCTGCGCAGGATATTCCCCTTCCGCCTGCGGCAGTCCGTCCGCCTGCTCCCGCCACGGAAACACCCCGGCAGCGGGATTATAATACGCCTCCGGATCATACGAAGCGTAACACGCCCGCCCCAAATCACGGCACGACATATCGCAAGGATGCCCCAACACGCGCTCCAACTCACGGGCGACGACAGGATAAGCCGCCGCGTATTGCCCGGCATTCTCCGCATCGATGCGCACAATCAGCTTCAACCCCTCACCCGAGATACTGACAAAGGCCTCCACCACATAAGGCAGCGCCTTGGCCTTCTCCTTCATCCCGGACAGTTTCTCCGGACAGTGGTCAAAGTCGAACAGTGCCAGTCCGCTCAGCCGGCTCACCTGGTTCGCCGCATGTCCGCCCCGGCACCTGCCGGCTACCACCACTGCATTCAGGGCACCCTTCAGCTTCTTGGCTTCCTCGGCCATCCCCGTCTGCATCCACCGCCGATACGACTCGGCAAGCACCTTCCAGCGTGCTCCCCTGAGGTCATTATGAAACTCTTCCAGCAAAATCTCTTCCGCCTTCTTTTCCCACACATGGAGGAAAAAGGAAATTGTAAACTCTCTCTTTTTCATTGAGTATTAAATTTTAATGTTTTTAATCCCGATCCGCCGCCAAGCACACAAAGCAAAACCCTTGCCACTACGCATCCTCTGCAATGAACCATGATGCAAAAGAACAACAAACTTTTTACACTTCCGAATGTTAAAACCGCCGTAAAAGTCTCTTCGGAAAGCCTCCACACCTACCCACACGCCACTTTCACCGTCCGCCTCCCGGCTCTTTTTAACGCCCGAATTTATTTTCTCACCTCCCGCTTCCGCTCCTGATCCTTCACCGTGTTACTCAGGAAGCGGCACAACCGTTTCATCTCCCGCATCTCCTCCCTCGAGAGCGGTTTGGGAAGCTCACGCACCAAGGCAAACACCTGTCCGGACAGTTCTCTAAGCAACTCATTCGAGTTCTTTAACTTGTAGTTTTTTTTCCATAATCATTAAATTTAAAATATATGTTAATTATTAAAACTCACAAAAGTACAATCCAAAGATTAAAAATTCATTATTTTTTCTATTTTAATGAACAATTTATTGCATTTAGTAAATTTATATCTATCTTTGCAGCAAAATCAAACGTAAGATTCGGTTTACCCAAGCAGACAACTGTGACAGGTAACCGCGTAGCGTATCCGGGAGCGTCCCTCCCACTTTCTCAAACCATACTCCCCAACCGACATGAAATCCTGGCTTGCCGCCTACGTCCGTCTCTATCACGAAAAGAAAACCCGTGACCGCCTGACGGCAATGGGCATCGAAAGTTTCCTGCCCGTGCAGGAAGAAATCCATCAATGGAGCGACCGCCGCAAAAAGATAGAGCGCGTAGTCATTCCGATGATGATCTTCGTACACGTCGATCCGGCAGAACGGGCCGAAGTGCTGACCCTCTCGTCCGTCAGCCGCTACATGGTGCTGCGCGGCGAAAGTACCCCCGCCGTCATCCCCGACGAGCAGATGGAACGTTTCCGCTTCATGCTCGACTACTCCGAAGAAGCCATCGAAGTGTGCTCCTCCCCCCTCGCCCCCGGCGAACAGGTGCGAGTGATCAAAGGTCCGCTTACCGGACTGGAAGGCGAACTGGTGACCATCAACGGCAAAAGCAAGGTGGCGGTAAGGCTGGATATGCTGGGCTGCGCCCATGTGGATATGCCGGTGGGGTTCGTGGAGAGAGTGGGAAAGATGGAGGCGGTGAGATGAAGGATATCAATAGATAAAAGAAACGACAGACAATGAAAGGAATTGTTTTAGCCGGTGGTTCGGGTACACGCCTCTACCCCATTACTAAGGGAGTCAGTAAACAACTACTGCCTATTTTCGACAAGCCTATGATTTATTATCCTATCTCAGTACTCATGCTATCGGGTATTCGAGAGATACTAATCATTTCCACCCCCATCGATTTACCCGGATTCAAAAGGCTGTTAGGCGATGGCTCAGATTTTGGCGTTCGTTTCGAATACGCAGAACAGCCCTCACCCGACGGCTTGGCACAGGCATTTATCATCGGACAGGAGTTCATTGGAAACGATTCGGTATGTTTAGTACTGGGAGATAACATCTTTCATGGTCCCGGATTTACCCAATTACTAAAAGAAGCAGTGCGCACGGCGGAAGAAGATAAAAAAGCAACTATTTTCGGTTATTGGGTAAGCGATCCCGAACGATACGGAGTCGCAGAATTCGATAAATCGGGCAACGTTCTTCATATAGAGGAAAAGCCTGAAAACCCAAAGTCCAATTATGCAGTAGTAGGACTCTACTTCTATCCCAACAAAGTGGTTAAAGTTGCACAGAACATCCAACCTTCCCCTCGTGGAGAATTAGAGATAACGACCGTTAATCAGCATTTTCTTGATGACAAGGAGTTAAAGATGCAACTTTTAGGGCGTGGGTTTGCCTGGCTGGATACCGGCACACACGACTCCCTATCCGAAGCTTCCACCTTCATCGAAGTAATCGAAAAACGCCAAGGTTTAAAAATAGCCTGTCTTGAAGGGATCGCCTTAAGACAAGGATGGATTACACCGGATAAAATACGCCGACTGGCGGAGCCGATGCTAAAAAACCAATACGGACAATACTTGCTAAAAGTTATAGACGAATTAGACAAACAGAAATGAATGTAATAAAAACAGCCATCGAAGGATTAGTAATCATCGAGCCCCGGCTTTTTAAGGATGATCGGGGATACTTTTTCGAATCATTTTCCCAGAAAGAATTTAATGAAAAGGTGGCTCCTTTGACTTTTGTACAAGACAACGAGTCCCAATCCTGCTATGGAGTCATTCGGGGACTACATTTCCAGAAACCACCCTACACACAAAGTAAATTGGTGCGTGTCATTAAAGGTTGCGTACTGGATGTAGCGGTGGACATCCGCCAAGGCTCCCCTACTTTCGGGCAGCATGTAGCAGTAGAATTGACCGGTGAGAATCATCTTCAGTTTTTTATTCCCAAAGGATTTGCGCACGGCTTTGCGGTATTAAGTGAAGAAGCTGTGTTCCAATATAAGTGTGATGAATTTTATCATCCGGAAAGCGAAGGAGCCGTAGCGTGGGATGATCCGGATTTAGGGATCGATTGGAGAATTCCAAGAGGAGAAGTAGCGCTGAGTGAAAAGGATAAGGGGCATAAAAGACTGAAAGAGGTATCAAATAATATACACTTCTCATAATCAGACTTTTCAGTTCATTTTTTCAAGAATCGCAAACAGTTAAGTAATGAAAATAATACATATAAGCAATCTACCGGCCAAACTCATTCAACGCAAACCGGCACACTCGGATTTTTACATCAAAAGCCTCTTGGAAGACAATGATATCAATTTTGAAATAATCAATCCCTCGAAATTTGGAACTAACAAAATAATAGCGAATATACGCCTAATTATTGCTGTTTTAAAATCAAATCCCGATATAATATACAATCCTAGGGGACTGCACATTTTAGTCATGTTACGAGCTATCAGATTTTTAAAAGCACAGATCATCACTTGGAAATATACTGCTCCCCAAGAAACTCCTCCTTTAATAAACTATATTTTAAGGAAAATATACTGGAGAGGTTTTGATAGAATATACATGATATCTAAATCGCATATGCAAGATGCGATAAGAAACAATATATTAACTTCAGAACAAGTATACAATTTAAATTTAGGAGTTGATTATCAATGGTTTAAGTCTAACATCAATTTCACTACCCAAACACACGAATTTACAATTGTAGCTACGGGAAAAGATAGCAGAGACTACCACACACTCTGCGAAGCTTGTGTATGCACAAAAGCCCAATGTATCATTTTAACTCGAAAGCACCCTGAAAATATAATTGTTGAAAAAAAATACAGGCAATACTCAAACATCAACTTTATTTTCATAGAAGACTTAAATTTAAAAAAAGACGAAGAGTATACCTACATAATGAATCAAATGTCAAAAGCATCTGTAGCAGCCATACCTTGCCACAAAAAAGAATATGGAGTAGGCTATACACAGGTTATAGAATCATTACCATATTCTATTCCTATCCTGCTAACTGACAACAAAGACATTCCTTTAAATGTAGAAAAACACCAGATAGGTTTTTTAATAGCTCCTTATGATGTAGAAAAATGGATATACCATATCAAGCGACTAAAAGATGATAAAAATTTAGTCAAGCAATTAGGAATTAATGCTCAACAATTAATGAAGGCAGAGTACAATGCTCAACAAACCTACAAGCTCATAAAAGAAGATTTATATGCAATATATAAAAAAAAGCACAGTATCACATCATAGGAAAGAATCTAAAATATTCATAGCATTTCATTATTTCCTAATTTATTGTGCCATATCATTTGGAGGTATGGCTCTGCCAGCCTATATTGGAAACGACCTCTTTCAAGTTTTTATATTAACCATATGTGGAATTTACATATTCTTATATAAGAAAGAAACTCTTTTCACCAGTCGCTTCATTCTTTTTTTAGCAGTTCTATTTATCTCAATGTTGGTAACTGTATTCTTTTCAACATTAAGTATTGGCTCAACATTAAGTATCATATGCACACTGATGATTATTTATACAACGATCCATATAGATAAAAGAAACTTTCTAAAACGATTTCTTAATATCATATTCATATTGGCCATCATCAGTTTTTTTTTATATTCAGCGACATTATTATTCGGTTTTTCAGCATTTAGTCCACTCCTTCCATTTTTATCCACCTCCTCTTCTAACTACGAGCTTTATAGTTATGGAGGATTTCTATACCGTTTTGTTCCACTTCATATCGGCAGAAATTGCGGACCTTTCGGAGAGCCAGGACAATATCAGTGTATATTAGCAGTAGCATTATATTTTTCTTTATTCAAGGCACGCCTTTTAAGAAAACAAGATCGGATAAAATATATAATTGTATTCACAATAGTTTTACTCACAACACAATCAACAAGCGGATACATATCCTTATGTATCATTATCATATGCTTTGCGCAGTACCCATCCTCTAAAATATCTCCTAAAATAAAAAAATACTTTACCGCAACCATCATTACAATTGTTTTATTTATAATAATCACTCCATTGGGAAGAGATTTCATCACCACAGCTGTATTTAATAAAATCTACGGAGCAGAAAAGAGAACCACAATCAACCTATCTCAAGGGACAGCAGGAGCTAGAACTCAAAGCATACAAGATTTTTTTACAGAAATCGAAAAAGAACCTTTATCTTTAATGGGAATAGGATACGATGAAATTCACAGATTAAAACTTGATGCATGTGCCGGTTTACCTATACTTCTATTAGCCATAGGCATTCTTCCATTCAGCATTCTTTTTGGCTTCACTTTTTGGTGTCTACACAAAGGCAATAAGAATAAATGGGAAATGCTATGCCCTATATTATTAATTATCAATATGGGACTAGGACAGCCACATATCATGAATCCAGGATTGTTCATAATGGCTTTCTACTCCTTTCTCGCATTAAAAAAACAATAGTTCATACAATGATTCATTTAATTTTAGGCGGAGGCTTAGGAAACCAAATGTTCCAGTATGCTTTTGCACGTTCTTTAGCTTTACAGTATAATGAAAACATATCATTCAATACAATTTTATATAAAGAACTAAAGAATGAAGAACGGAGTTTTTCTCTTGGGCATCTCAACATTAACACAATGTGTATAGTGGAAACTCCCGATGAAAACAAAAGAATATGGGAACTGTTTAACAAACAAATATTCCATCAGAAAATAGCAAGAAAAATTCTGCCAGCATCAATTAGGTGGTGGTGGATGTCCAACCGTAATATATATGCAAACGTATGTGGACCATACAAGTACTATCATCCTCGGCATCGCTCCCAAAACACAACCATCATTCATGGAGGATTCCAAAGCTGGAAATACTTTAAAGAACATCAATCAATGATTAAAGCCGAACTAAAAGTAATAACCCCAATAAGCGAGCCAAACAAGAAGATTTTAAAAGAAATACAAAACTCCAATTCTATTTGCGTACACATCAGGCGAGGTGATTTTTTAAGCGCCCAATTTAGCCCTCACCTTGAAGTCTGCAATAAAGACTACTATGAAAAAGCTATAAAAATGATAAGTTCCCAAATAGAGAATCCGACATTCTTCATTTTCTCCAATACACATGAAGATCTGGTATGGATTAGAAAAAATTACAATATCCCTCAAAACTCTGTTTATGTGGATTTAAACAATCCTGATTATGAAGAATTACGTTTAATGTACAATTGCAAACATTTCATATTATCGAACAGTTCATTCAGTTGGTGGGCTCAATACCTATCTGAAAGCAAAAATAAAATAATAATAGCTCCTAAAATTTGGGATAAAAGAAAAGGTATTGATTTCAGTGACATCTACATGCCCGAATGGATTATTATAAAATAAACACGAAGTGAAAATACTAATTAACTATGCCGATTCTCGATATGCTCAAGCCCGAAAATGGAACTCAAGGACAGGGAAACTAATTGCGAAATTCGACACAATATATGAATTTTCTCCTAATGATATCGATGATAAATTTCAAAAAGAGAATAGGCAAATACTTTTGTCCAAGAGAGGAAACGGGCTATGGTTATGGAAACCCTACATAATAAACAAAGTATTGGAGCAGACTAAAGATGGAGACTTTATTTTTTATTGTGACTCAGGAGCATTTTTCATAAGAAACATAGATACTATTAAGAATCAAGTAAACAAGGAGACCCCTCTATTCGTCTGTGATATTCCTTTGATAGAATCATGTTTCACAAAGCCTGAGTGTTTTGATGAAATGGAATGTAAGGAGGATTTTTTTCACACTTCCAACCAAATAATCGCAACTTATTTAGGCATTTATGTATGCCCTAAAAGTCGGCAATTCATATATGAATGGTTAAGCCTTTGTTGTCGGTATAGTTTAATAAGTCCTGCCGGAAACATTGAATTAAACATCAATAAAAATTATGGAGATTCATTTGTCGCGCATAGGGAAGATCAATCCATTTTTAGTTTATTATGCAAAAAACATCACATATCTCCACACAAAGATATCTCACAAAGAGGAAATGATCCAGAAAGCTATCACAACTCACTATATACATACAAAGTACCCATTCATGAAGAAGACATCTACAAACCCATAATATATTTACATAAATCCCCTCGATTAACACTGGGAATATTTGCGAAAAGACTTTTAAAAAAAATTGCATACAGACTACTACAAAGAAAATGAAAGAGAAAATAAGTATTATAATCCCCATATATAATACTGCAACATATTTGGATCGATGTATATCTTCCATAATTGCACAAAGTTATAAAAATATAGAAATTCTTCTAATAAATGATGGCTCAACAGATAATAGCGGTCACATTTGTTCCATTTGGGCTGCAAAAGATAAACGAATCAAAGTGATTCACAAAAAGAACAGTGGAGTTAGTAATACAAGAAATATGGGATTGTCAATAGCTCAAGGAGAACTTATAGCATTTGTTGACTCAGACGATTATCTGTCGCCCAATATATATGAACGACTTTATTCTTTGATGAAGTACTATTCTTGTGACTTAGCCATCTGCGGACGAACCAGAATTTGTGAAGGCAAAACTATAAAATATGCTGATACCGGTATTCAAATCTTTTATGATGGAAAAATAGATATGAGAAAACTGGGATGCCAGTACGATCTCAACATTAGCGTAAATAAACTCTATAAAAAGCAATATTGGACTAACTTAAGATTTCCGGAAAACATGACTTACGCTGAAGATCTGTTTATTACGCCCGACATACTATCGCAAAGCCACAAAGCAGTCTATACTTCTGAAGGATTATATTATTATTACGAAAGAAATACCTCTGCCTCTTTTATGCTAAACGATCAAAAACTAATAAATGATATTCAAGCAAAAGAAAAATTCTATTCATTCATGTGTAACAAACAAGTAGATACACAAATTGCTTTTGATTGGCTATTTGGCGCATATGTTAGAGGGTATAAGCAGAGTAAAAACAAAAAAAAAGACTTCAAAAGAAAATACAATAGATTCTTTCAGAACCATTTCAGAATTTGTATGAAGAAAACAAAATGCATTCTGTTTTATCTATCACCCTCCAGTTACTTTTTATTTAAATAATAATACCAAATTAATGTCTTCTACTGCTAATAGAGTTATAAAAAATTCAGGGTATCTTTATGCGAATATGGGATTCTCTATGTTTGTATCCTTGTATTCCACAAGATTAATATTGAATGCTTTAGGTACGTCCGACTTTGGAATTTTCGCCATTGTCGGAGGTGCTATCGGAATGTTGGGATTCATTGGGGGCGCAATGAATGTTTCCACCCAGCGTTTTATAAATTACGCAGAAGGAGCTAATAAAAAAGAAACACAAAAAAGTATCTTTAACATAAGCATCATAATCCACTCTATATTATCATTCATTTTTCTTATTGTTCTGGAAATTGCTTTTTATATATTCTTCAACAATATTTTAAACATTCCTCAAGAAAGGGTGTATGCAGCTAAATGTATCTATCAGTTTATGGTATTATCTACGATAATGACTATTTTAACAGTCCCATATAACGCAATCGTAACAGCACATGAAAACATGCTTTATTATGCGAAAATAGGGTTTCTACAAACATTTCTAAAACTATGCATCGCACTGTTCATAACTTATACAATGTATGATAAATTAATCATGTACGGTTTATTAATGGCAATACTATCAATAACTGTTATGATCATCATGCGAATATACTGTCAACGCAAATATGAAGAATGCATAATAAATCCACGTAAATATATTGACAAACAGTTAATGAAAAAAATGATAAAATTTGCAGGGTGGAATATGATAACAACTTCCTCTTCAATGATATCGATGTATGGAATGGGACTTATATTAAACAATATATTTGGAACTATACTAAATGCAGCACAAGGAATAGCAAACCAAATATCAGGGCAGCTAATGGTCTTTTCGAACACAATGTTATCTGCTGTAAATCCAATAATAGGGAAAAAAGCTGGAGAAGGAAACTATAAAAGTTTAGTGGAGACAGCCCAAACCACATCCAAAATGTCATCGTTATTACTTGCTTTTTTCGCAATTCCATTTATAATAGAGGCTCCATGGATAATGCAGATATGGCTTAAAAATGTTCCCGAATGGGCTATCCTTTTTTGCAGATTGGAAATTCTCAGAAATATAATTGATCAATTAGTAAATGGTATTAATGGCGCCATCAATGCAGACGGTAGGATACATCGCTATTCTATTTTTCGAAGCATCTTTAACTTTATCCCCCTACCAATAACATTCTATTTGTTTTCTATAGGTTTCTCACCTATATGGTTATATATTGTATGGATAATCTGTTGGAGCATTTTGGGTGGATCAGTTACTATCTTTTTTTGCCACAAAAATTGTGGTTTGAATATTTATGAATATTATAAAAATGTACTCCTAAAAAGTGTAACTTTATTCCTTATTGTAGGCAGTAGCGGACTGATCCCTCACTATATAATGCACTCCTCCCTAACAAGAACCATAT
Source organism: Bacteroides sp. FSHCM14E1 (assembly GCF_019633785.1). Lineage (NCBI taxonomy): Bacteria > Pseudomonadati > Bacteroidota > Bacteroidia > Bacteroidales > Bacteroidaceae > Bacteroides > Bacteroides sp. FSHCM14E1. The sequence goes on along the minus strand of NZ_JADKYL010000017.1, from coordinate 53,912 downwards.
CTGTTTGTTTGACAACATCTATAGTCTTCCTTTTTTCATTTTGGACAATTGCTATTACCCCTAAAGAACGAAACGATTTAAAAAATGTATTATCAACATTCAGAAAGAAAATATATCAAAAATACAAATAGCTCAACCATATGCAATCTATAGCAATATTACTTACAGTTTTCAATCGTAGAAAGAAAACTCTAAGGTGTCTTGATGCTCTTCATTCACAGCTCCCTATAAAAAACTATAGCATTGACATCTATTTAACCAATGACGGATGCACAGACGGTACACCGGAAGCTGTCGCACAAGAATTCCCCAAAGTAAACATAATCCATTCGAAAGGAAATTTGTTTTGGAACCGGGGAATGTACACAGCCTGGGAAGAAGCAACCAAAAGAAAAGAATACGACTATTACCTATGGCTAAACGACGATACATTTATCTATCCAGATAGCATATCAAGATTACTAAACGATAGCATTTCAGTTAAAGATGAAGCAATCATTTGTGGAGCTACATGCTCTGAAAAAGATGGTAAACCCACTTATGGAGGTAGAAACAATAACGGCATTATCCCTCCAAATGGAAGTTTACAAATATGCCAACATTTTAATGGCAATGTCGTTCTAATTCCCCGGTATGTTTACCAAAGAATCGGGAATCTGGACTATACTTATAGTCATGCTTTGGGAGATTTTGATTACGGGCTGAGAGCTGGGAAGTTAGGAATAAAATCCTATCAATCAAAAGAGTACATCGGAACTTGTGAACAGCATAGCAGTTTGGCCAAATGGTGTAATTCAAGTTATCCGTTAAAAGAAAGGATAAGGGTCTTTCACTCCCCCTTAGGAGGCCATCCTAAAGAGAACTTTTATTTTGAGAGAAAACATTATGGAGTCTTTCCGGCGTGTCTTCATTATTTCACTATACATTTAAGATTATTCATTCCACAAATTTGGGAAAAAAGAAAATAGTATGAATATAGCAGTAGTAGGTACAGGCTATGTCGGATTAGTATCCGGCACTTGCTTTGCGGAAATGGGAGTCAACGTGACTTGTGTAGACGTGAACGAAGAAAAAATAACAAGATTATTACAAGGACAAATCCCTATTTATGAGCCGGGGTTGGAGGAGATGGTACTCCGTAATCATCGGGAGGGTAGATTGAATTTCACCACAGATATTACAACATGCCTGGACAATGTGGATGTTGTTTTTAGTGCGGTAGGTACTCCCCCGGACCAAGATGGCAGTGCTGACCTGACCTATGTACTTGAAGTTGCCCGTACAGTGGGCCGGAATATGAAGAAGTACCTGATACTTGTTACCAAATCGACCGTACCCGTAGGCACCGCAAAGAAAGTCAAAGCAGCCATTCAAGAAGAGCTGGATAAGAGAGGAGTAGAAATGGAATTTGATGTGGCTTCGAATCCGGAATTCCTGAAAGAAGGTGCTGCTATCAAAGACTTTATGAGTCCCGACCGGGTAGTGGTGGGCGTAGAATCAGAAAGAGCCAAAGAGCTTATGAGTAAACTCTACAAACCATTTATGATGAACAATTATCGGATTATTTTTACTGATATTCCTTCGGCAGAAATGATAAAATACGCAGCAAACTCAATGCTGGCCACACGTATCAGTTTCATGAATGATATCGCAAACCTATGCGAGGTGGTGGGTGCGGATGTGAACATGGTGCGTAAAGGCATCGGAGCGGACAGCCGTATCGGAAGTAAATTCCTCTATCCGGGATGTGGATATGGAGGTAGTTGTTTCCCCAAGGATGTAAAAGCATTAATAAAAACGGCCGAAAAAAATGGCTACGAAATGAAAGTTTTGAAAGCTGTGGAAGAAGTAAACGAAAGTCAGAAAAGCATTCTATTTAAAAAACTTTCAGCCTATTATGGAGGAGCTTTAAAGGGAAAAACCATTGCTATCTGGGGATTGGCTTTTAAACCGGAAACAGATGACATGCGTGAAGCTACGGCTTTGGTCACAATTGACGAATTACTCAAAGCAGGATGCAAGGTACGTGTATACGATCCGATAGCAATGGATGAATGCCATCGCCGTATAGGTGAGGCAGTAGAGTATGCCGCAGATATGTATGATGCGATTCTAAACGCAGACGCATTGCTGCTAATAACAGAATGGAAACAGTTCCGTCTGCCAAGCTGGGGTGTATTGCAGAAATCAATGAACAAAACACTAATCATTGACGGACGTAATGTATATGATGCACAAGAAATGAAGAATTTAGGATTTGAGTATAGTTGTATCGGACAATGACTTTCAAAGAATGCAAATATCTGATAAAATCAGATCTAAATAGACTAACAAAAATTAAATACGGAGGGGTAAAATATCTATTCTTCAACGCTTCTTTCCGCATCACCTTTTGGTTCAGAATAGGCAGCTATTTAGCCCGCCAAAAAGGGATACTCTTTAAACTATTATATGGAATAGTGTTTTTGATACATAAACACAATCAATATTTGACAGGAATCCAATTACCTATCGGAACTCAAATAGGAGAAGGTCTGTGTTTTGCACATTTTTCATGTATTGTTATCAACAGTACTGCTCTTATAGGAAAGAACTGTACTATATATCATGGAGTTACAATCGGCGGAGTTAGAGGTCCCAAAGGAGGCGCTCCCATCATTGGAGATAATGTAGTAATATCTTCTGGAGCAAAAATCATAGGAAAGGTTAGAATCGGAAATAATGTAATGATAGGTAGTGGAGCCATCGTTGTAAAGGATATCCCCGATAATGCAGTCGTTGTAGGAAATCCGGGAAAGGTTATTTCATACAATGGAAAAGATCATATACAATACTTTGTCAACTAAAATATACTATATAAAAATGAATATCATCAATAAGATTATAAGGAAACTATTCACACAGTAATCTGAAATTAAGAAATATAGAAACCTAGGAGTCAAAATTGGAAGTAACTGTAACTTTTATAGTGTTTTTATCGATAGATGTTTTAGCCATCTTATCACCATAGGTAATAATGTAACTATAACCCACTCTACACTTATAGCCCATGACGCTAGTACAAAAAGACCATTAGGATACAGTAAAGTTGGAAAAATAACGATAGGAGATGACGTATTTATCGGCCATGGCTCTATAATTTTAGGAAATACCTCCATAGGGAATAAAGTTATTATAGGAGCAGGAAGTGTTGTATGCAAAAATATTCCAGAAAATTCAGTGGCATGTGGAAATCCCATACGCATCATCTGTACCTATGATGAATACATAAAAAAGAATAAGACTTTATTGCAAAACAGTCCAGTTTCCAATATTTTATTCTCTCAAAAATCATCTAAAGACAAAGAAGAACAGGCAGGACTTCTCCTCAACAAATGGGGATACGACTTATAATCAATAAGATACCAATAAAATGAATATTTTTACAATTCCTAAAACGATACACTATTGCTGGTTTGGCAAAAATGATCTTCCTCCCTTAGTAAAGAAATGCATAAAATCATGGCACAAGTATCTCCCCGATTATGAGTTTAAATTATGGGACGAACAATCTTTTGATATTACTTCAAATAAATGGTGTCAAGAAGCGTACAAACAGAAAAAGTATGCATTTGTAGCTGACTATGTACGCCTCAAAGTTTTATATGAGCAAGGTGGCATTTATTTAGACACAGATATTCAATTATACAAAAGTTTGAATCCCTTTTTATCGAATGAAGCTTTTATGGGATTCGAAAGAGATGAAATATTATCTATGGGAGTCATGGGATTCAAAAAGAATAATAAAATCATTAAAGAGCTTTTAGACTATTATAATCAAGAGTTTGACCTTAATATTGTGAACAAGTTAGAGTCTAACGCCAATATAACAACTCAATTTCTATCAGAAAAATATGGTCTAAGTCGAAATAACGCCAAGCAAATAATAGAAAATATAAATATTTACCCTAAGACTTTCTTCAATCCAATGGACTATTTCGGAAATTGGGATAAATCTCCGGAAACGGTATGCGTTCACCTATACATGGGTTCTTGGTTACCGGAACAGGAACAGAAGAAATTAAAACGGCGCAAAACATTTATTTTTAAGCTAACAAAATATATATGGGACCGAAGTAAAAACAATCCATTATTTAAAAGAATAAGACTATACTTGAAAAACAAAAATATTATCTAAACAAAAATTAGTTACCCTACTGATCACTAAAATTCGAATGAAAAATATCCTGATAACATTTCTTTTCAAAGAAGGATCCGGCCCAGTATTCACACTGGAAATGGCACGAGGGCTGGCATTGAACGGATGTAATATATATGTCATTTTATCTCATAAAATATCAAATAGAATAGATTGGGAAACAGAAAAACTCTTTAAAGAAGTATACTTTATTGATACAGGTACACAAAAAACAGCCATACAAGCAAGCTTTAAATTCTTTTTGAAGGAAAAATTTAAAATCAAATCGAAATATAAAAGTCTCCAATTTGATTACGCCATAAGCACTTTTTATCATCCATGGGCCAGTAGTGTTTTAAAGTGTGTAAAAGCCAAAAGAATAACAATTTGCCACGACCCAATACACCATTCTGGAGTAAAAATATTAGAAAAGATATTGACATTTCACTATATAAAATCCTCCGATGAAATCATTGTTCTAACTCGCAGTTTTATTCCATTGGTTTCCAAAAACTTTGGATTCTCAGAAAAACATATCCACTATATGCCACATGGCCGCATGAGTGAATATCGGAAAAAAGAAACGCTTCTTCCATCTGACCACAACTATATGGATAAGAAGACCATTAACTTTTTATTCTTTGGACGCATTGAAAAATACAAAGGAATACAGCTTTTAGCAAAAGCCTATAAAGAACTCGTCCAGACACACAGCCTTAATATAACCCTAACCATAGCAGGTAGTGGAAACTTGGCAGAATATAGAGAAGAATTCAGAAATATCCCAAATGTAACGATCATCAACAGGTATATACCGGATAACGAAATCGGTCAATATTTCAGCATACCCAACACGATCGTCGTACTTCCATATATTGACGCAAGCCAATCAGGAGTAATTCCGATAGCTTTGGAATATAACACCCCAATCATAGCAAGTGAAACGGGAGGACTAAAAGAACAATTAAATAATGGAGAGATAGGGATATTCTGCAAAGTGAACGATATCAACTCACTAAAAGAAAAAATGGCATGGTGCATACACAATCCGGGAGAACTTAAAGAAGAACAAAAAAAAATGGCGTCGTATTTACATGAATTAGACTGGGAAGTAATCACCCGAATAATAATCAATATTTAATCTTCAACAACTTTAACAAGTATATGAGAATAGGTTATATTCATTTAGATTATGGAGAATGGACTAACGGCACATACAATGCACAAGAAATAGGATTGGCCCAAGCATTTGAAAGTTTAGGTCACAAAGTATACATCTTTTATTGGCTAAACAAACATGATTCTAAGTGTTTCTCAGAGGTAAATCTCACCTCTAATATTAAAAAAGTATACCTACCATATCGTTTTAGGATAGCCCATCACGCCATAGTTGACCTTGATTTACTCAGGTCTTATAAATTAGACATTTTACATCTGCAAACAGACAATCTACTATATGTGCCTGAAGCAATATATTATTGCATCAAAAAAAACATAAAGTATTATTGTTATATTGGTACAATCAAGAGTAGCAACCCTAATCCTATTATAAGAAAAATATTAGATAGAATCACCCTTAGAAATATCAAAGCATTAAAAAGAAGTTGTGTCTTCGCAAAAACTCCGACTATGGCAAAAGAATTATTAGCACTTGGAGTTAAAAATACAATAATTGCTCCCGTAGGTCTGGATCAAGCAGTAATCCCCAAGGAAGAAAAAAGTAAAAACGATTTAATACGTGATTTAAAGATATCCCAAAACAAAACATACATTCTGTGTGTGTGTGCATTAAGACATGACAAACATCCATTCGATATATTTAAACTGGCAGAGTTGCTGGATGAAAAATTTTGCATTATTTATATAGGAGGAAACGGACCTTTGAGAGAGAACTTCATAAATAAGTTATCAGAGAAAGAAAGCTATAATAAAATTAAATATGTAGGGGCTATTCCCAATGCACTAATTCATTCGTACTATAGAATAGCAGACTATGTAGTAAACTTCAATCCTAATGAAATATTCGGAATGGCCATTTTGGAGGCAATGTATCATAATTGCAATGTTATAGCCATAAAAGCTCCTGGGCCGGAATGTATTATAGAAAATAAGGTTTCAGGATTCATTGTTAACTCTGTAGAAGAAATGAGTAAGATCATTATCAATAGACAGAAGGTAGAAAATGCACGGCAAAGAGTCATGACTAACTTTACTTGGAAAAAGACTGCCTCAACAATTTTAGAGCAACTATAATTCTAACTTTTCGACAGCATGATTGTATTTCAGATTATTTCATCTTTTGATCTCGGAGGTGCCGAAAGAGTAGCAATCAATATTACAAAATCCCCAAATCCAAACTTTAAATACCACTTGTTTGAAGTTGTAAAAGGACACTCCGATTTCTCTACCTCTCTTAAAAAAGAGTTTAAAGAAAATAGTATACCATATCATTGCTCTCCTTTCAAAAACAGAAAAATAGCAATCTGTTTCTTTTGGATATGGTTCATCTGGTACTATATAAAGTACTCTCCAAACATCATACACGCACACACGGAAACACCGGATCTCTCACTTTGGATATTTAGGAAAATAGCATGGCTTTGCTTTTGGATTAGCCCCAGCTACATAAGAACAATACACAATACAAAGCTATGGAATGAATGGGAAAAAATAGGGAATATAGTAGAAAAATATTATATAAAGCACCAGAGTAATATTGCAATCTCCACGTCCACCAGAGACTGCTATACTCGCTGTTACGGGGGAGAACAGCCACCAATCATTTATAATGGTATAGATGAAATACCTCAAAAGAAGTTTCAAGTAATCAAACCAACTCAGATTAATATTCTATTTGCCGGAAGATTAGAATACCAAAAGGGAGTAGACCAAATGATTGCAGTAGTCAGTGCACTCAAGGATGATTCAAGATTTTACTTTCATGTGGTAGGGAGTGGATCTATGGAACCTAAAGTAATAACAGCTTTTAAAGGACTAACCAATGTAACGGTATATCAAAAAATATTCGGACTGGCTCAGTATATCGGTTCATTTGATTACTTATTTATGCCTTCTAACCACGAAGGTCTAGCTCTTATGCCTATAGAAGCCAGCTTAGCATATACCCCCACAATCATAAATAACTGCCCTGGGCTAAAAGATACACAACCGGAAGATTGGCCATTAAGTGTAAATAATAATTCCATTCCTGACTTTATTGAACTTATCTCCAAGAAACTGGATAAACAAAATTACGAGGAACTGGCAAAAAATGCCCATAGATTTGCTATCGAACGTTTTTCTTTAAATATGATGCAAAAGAAATATGAAGAACTCTACAGAAACTGGCAAAAGAAATAAAATACTTTTCATCATGCACATGCCTCCCCCGGTCCATGGTGCATCAATGATGGGAAAATACATCCATGACAGCAAACTGATCGACCGAACATTTGACTGCCGATATATCAATCTGACATTAGCAAAAGATTTATCGGATATTGGAAAAGGAGGTTTCTCTAAATTATGGAGTTTTCTAAGGCAAATGAAACATATCACATCTGCCGTCCACAAAGAAAAGCCCCGATTATGCTACGTAACCCCCAATACCAAAGGAGGTGCTTTCTACAAAGATTTTATAGTGGTGATGTTACTCAAAGCCATGGGACAAAACGTAATAGCACATTATCATAACAAAGGAGTAGCGACACGGCAAGACAGGGTATTGGATAACTTTTTATACAACCATTTTTTTAAGAATCAAAAAGTTATATTGCTGGCAAAAGCTTTATACAAAGATATAGAGAAATATGTAGCCCCAAAAGATGTGTATATATGTCCGAATGGAATCCCAGAAAGTTATTCTCTACCGAAACCACTCTCTAAGAAACAAGAGTCTTTCAAGATACTCTTCTTATCGAACATGATGGTAGAAAAAGGAGTATGGGATTTACTGGAAGCGTGCAGAATACTTAAAGAAAAAGAAAAGGAATTTCATTGTGACTTCGTAGGCAAATGGAATGATATCAGTTTTCAAACATTTCATGAAAGAATACGGGAATATGGATTGGAAGATTATGTAACACCCCATGGTTCCAAATATGGAACCGAAAAAGAGAAGTATCTACGAGAGGCAGATTTATTTGTTTTCCCGACTTACTATAACAATGAATGTTTCCCTCTTGTCCTGCTTGAAGCAATGGAGTATAGTTTACCATGTATCAGTACCAACGAAGGAGGAATCACTGACATCATAGAAGAAAGTAAAACCGGCTATATTGTTGAGAAACAGAATCCCAAAATTTTGGCTCAACAAATAGAATATTTATTAGATCATCCGGAATTGCGAAAACAAATGGGGCAAGCCGGAAAAAATAAGTTTCAAAAAGAGTTCACATTAGAAAAATTTGAAGAGAGAATGAAAGCTATTTTAGAAGAAGCTATCTATACCAAATAATAAGACGCAGTGCACAGATATCTTTTTTCAATAAAATTTTTCTCTTTATCCGAAAAAGCATACCTTTGCAAAGAAATTCTTACCACATCATTCGAAAGCCTGTTCTTCGTGACAGGTAACAGCGTAGCGTACTTATAACCACCCATTCCTTTTTCACAAAACATGTTGAAGCTTAAAACAGTTTCACTCCTGAAGCACAGGAGCGACTTATCGGTATTGCCTGAAGGTAAATTATTGATAAACACGATTAACGCCCATTCATATAATACGGCGCTGAAAGATGCTGAATTTGCAGAAGCTTTGCTCAAAGGCGGAGCACTGATTCCGGACGGGGCAAGCATGGTGCTGGCTTTCAGGTGGCTCCGGAAAGAGAGCATAGAACGTACCGCCGGATGGGATCTTTTTGAATATGAAATGGGACGGTTGAACCGGAAAGGAGGCATCTGCTACTTTCTGGGAAGCAACGGGAATACACTTAAGCTGATTAAAGAAAAAGCTAAAACCATATATCCGAATATTCAGATCAAGGCTTACTCTCCTCCCTACAAACCGGAGTTTACACACGAAGAAAACCGAATGATGATAGATGCCGTAAATGCGGTAAAGCCAGACTTATTATGGATAGGCATGACGGCTCCCAAACAAGAGAAATGGGCATATACGCATCTGGATGAACTGGAGGTGAACGGACACATAGGAACCATTGGAGCGGTATTCGACTTCTTTGCGGGTACGGTGGAACGTGCTCCGGTCTGGTGGCAGGAGCACGGGTTGGAATGGCTGTATCGCCTGATCAAAGAGCCTAAACGGATGTGGCGCCGGTATATCATCGGAAATGCCTTGTTCCTATGGAACATCACCAAAGAAAAATTCTCCATATAACATAAATCAATGAGATTAAAAAAAGCAGTATTAACGGTCTGTGTAATGGTGATGGCATCGGGAATCAAGGCACAGTACACCATGGGGACAACGGGAATGATGAACATTCCGACCGCCGAGATGCAGCAGACGGGAACGTTTATGATCGGTGGCAACTACTTGCCCAAAGAACTGAATCCGTTTAAATATAATTCCGGAAACTATTTCGTGAACATCACTTTCTTTTCATTCTTAGAATTGAATTACCGTTGCATTTTGCTGAAAAGTGACTATATGGCTACAAAGCCCAAATTCAATCAGCAGGACAGGTCTTTATCGGTCAGGATACGTCCGCTGAAAGAAGGTAAATATTGGCCGGCAGTAGTCATTGGAAGTAACGACCCGTTCAAAGACAAGGGTACAAATTATTTCGCATCCGTATACGGAGTGCTTACAAAGAACTTTAGGATAGGCGAACATCGACTGGCAGCGACCGCAGGTTACAATCACCCATTGAGTAAAGACAAGTATATCTTACAGGACGGCATATTCGGCGGCCTCAGCTATACTCCCTCCTTTTGCAAACCACTGTCCGTCATGGCCGAGTATGACTCCGACGGATTTAACGTAGGAGCAGCAGCCAAATTATGGAAACATCTCTCACTGAATGTATTTACCCGGGAGTTTAAATGTATTTCTGCCGGAATACGATATGAATGCGTTTTAATCCATTAATCCGTATGAAGAAGAAATTGATAATTATAATCGGTCTGCTCCTCTCCTGCCCTGTCATGATTGATGCGCAAGTGGCCCGTAAACTCAGGGAGCTGGGTCTGGAGAATATCCGGACAGCCGAAGCCGGGGGAACAACCATCGCTGCTTTTGAGGACAATGTATATCGGGGAACTTATCGCGGAATAGGAAAAGCGATTGTCGCCGGAATGGAAGGCATAAGTAACGGAAATCTGGAACTGGTGGCGCTGGACGGAAACGGCATTCCCCAACTGAGTATCTGTCTGCCGGATACATTGATAACCGGTTACAAGGCCGGTAAGATAACGCTGAAAGAGGTATACGAACGGATGGGCCTGAGTTACAGCACCGACCGTCCCATGCGGTTATTGAAGGAAAGCACAGAAGTGATCAACCGCTCGGCATGGAAAGCGGACATCGTCCTGTATCCGGAAGTGTCTTTAGAAAACTCGACTTTTGAGAAATTATATTCATATACGGTGAATCTGTCTCCTGCCGTGGAAATGGCTTTATGGAAAGGAGCAGAAGCAACAGCACAGGTGGTTTTCCCCATCGCAACCAATATGAAAGGGGAATACCGGAAGATACGGCCGGGTGTGATGACACTCTCACAGGAGATAAGGTTCCGTAACAACTTTCTGGGACGCATCGTGATAGGTAACTTTACCAATCACCGGATCGGCGCACAGGCGGAAGTGAAATACCGCACCGGGAACGGACGTGTGGAACTGGGCGCACAGATAGGAACAACCGGATATTCGGCCATCACGGACGAAGGATGGTATATCGGGACAAGGCAACGCATCAACGCGGCCGTGAAAGGTTCGCTCTATGTTCCGCAATTCAATGTCCAATTGGATTTACAGGCCGGAAGGTATCTATACGGCGACTACGGGGTAAGAGGTGACTGCACACGCCACTTCGGAGAATATGCCGTGGGAGTATACGCCATGTACGTAGAAGGAGAGATCAACGGGGGCTTTCATTTTGCCATCCCGTTGCCCGGAAAGAAATGGAACCGGAACCATGCCATAAGAATCAAGCCGGCCGAATTCTTTTCAGCCGAATACAGCATGGTGTCATGGGGTGAGTATGCCGATAAGAAAATGGGATATACCTATCAGACACGTCCGGCAGAGAACCGGAGCAGCGGATACTTCCAACCGGAATATATGCGATACTTCCTGATCAGAAGTATCGAAAAAGAGAGAAATAAAAAGTAATTTTAATATTTTCTTAATGACAAAAATGATTATGAAAAAAAGTGACTTATTTAAGATAGGTGTGTTGCTGGTGGCAACTACCTTGGGAACAACTGGATGTTCTTTCGGCGAAGACGAGAAGAAGCCGGAAATAGTAGTGGACCCTGCCGAGAAAACGATAGAGTACTACATCGCAGGTAAAGTTACGGAAGGAAGCACTGCTCTGCCCGGTGTGGAAGTAAAGGCAGGCGAGGCTACAGCTACCACAGATGCGGAAGGAGCATACAAACTGACGGTAGACAGTAAGAAAGCATATACCGTTACTTTTACAAAGGAGGGATACCTGAGTATAGATAATGCACAGGCCACCATTGCAGACAATGCGGAGAACCGCAGCATGGTGAGCTTAAGCGTAAAACTAAGCAAGCAGAGTCCCGCCAAGGAAATAGATGCCGAAGCGACAGAAGAAATAATTGTAACAGACAAAGGGCACAGTGACATGACAAAGGCGGAAGCAGCCGTAATTGTCCCCCCTGGAGCGATTGAAACAACAACCAACGTAAGCATCACTCCTTATGAAGAGCCTGCAGCCGCCACAACTACCGTGACAACAGGAACGGTGGAAACTCCGGTGGCTATTGCCAATATCGAAGTGGCAACAACGGAGGCCGTGACACTTGCCAAACCGGTCACGCTGGCAGTGGTGAACAAAGCCTCGGAAAATGCCACATTTGAGGACGTGGAAGTGTACAACCAGAAAGCGGCAACAAGAGCCGGAGAAAGCTGGGACAAAGTGGCTGATGCTGCTTATGACCGGGCTACGAATAGCTATACATTTACATTACCCGCTGGAGCATCATTGTCCGGCAAGTATTCAATGCGTATCAAAAGTAGCAAGACTACCGGTTCTGAACAAATAGGCGAGACAAACAAAGAGGAGAAAAAGAGTAACGAAGGGAATATGACAGCCATCCCTGAATATAAAATCAACTTTGAGGCAACAGCCGGATGGGAATACACGGTGACTCCGGAAACAGCATTAGCCAATGCCGGTGTAAACGCTACGGATGCAAAAGGAATGGCATCTATGATCAACAGTGCCATCGAAGCGCAAGAAGGCACAACAGGCACTTATAAAGTGAGCCATGAACTGGTGGCCGGTATCAGCGGTAACCATATTCTGTATTACCTGAATCAGGCCAAATATTGCGAAAAGAAATACACGTTCAAAATCAGTGGCGGAAGAACTGTAACGATTACTCTGAAATTTTATACGGGAATGAAGATAACTTACACGAATGTGGAAGCAAGCCAGCACTCGGGAGGTAAAGTTTAAAATCTATCCTGTAAACACCATTCTTTTAATAAATAACTAAATTATGAAGCTGAATAATATAAAAACAGTATTGCTCTTGGTAGGATTGCTGATGGCATTCGGAAATATGAAAGCACAGGACAATCCGTTCAAACCGGAGTGGTTTGTGTCGGGAGGTATAAATGGACTATCGGCTTTAAACGGTTCGGCAAGCAACATGCTGGGAGGTAAAGTATCCAGTGGAGTGTGGTTAAACAAGATTATCGGTCTGCGTGTCAACGCAGAGGCCGGTAATGTGTGGCTGAAAGGCGGATACAACGCTGTAACGGCAGGTGCCGGAGCAGACATCATGGTGAGCTTGATGAAGAACTATACAAATGAAGACAGCAAGTTCCGGCTGAATGCGATTTTCGGACTGGGATACAACTACTATTCATTTGATAACGACTTTCCGAATTTATCGAAAACGAATACGATAAGCGGTAATTTCTCTCTGCAGGCTGCCTTCAAACTGAACTCGAAACTAAGTGTCTTTGCAGAACCGGGAATTAAAATCAGCACCAAGTTCTATGATATGGAAAATAAGGATGATGTGTTTGCCGCCGGCATGATGACCGTAGGCGTAATATACAAATTCTAATAACTCAGAGATTCTCCACAGAATTACACTGATTGGCAGCGGTCGTTTTTATACCGATAAAAGAAATGATCAACCGGGCAAAAATCGGTACACTCTGTGGAGAATTCAAAAACGGATTGACCAATGAAATTAAGTAAATTCTTATCGAGCAGAACAGGAAAACGTTTCTATAACCTCTGTTATTGTTGGGGAGCCTGTCTTGTAATTCTGGGAGCTGTATTTAAAATAGCTCACATGCCTTATGATAATCTGTTATTGATGATCGGATTATTTACGGAAGTATTCATTTTCTTCATCTCCGGATTTGATGAACCGGCAAGAGAGTACAAATGGGAAAGAGTGTTTCCGTTATTGAATGACAAAAACGCAAACATAAATCCGAACACGGGAGTAGCAGACACGCTGGTGACGGAAAAGTACCTGCAGCAACTGAAGAGATTGGAAAGCAACATCGGAAAACTCAATGAAACATACGAAGCACAGATTAAAGGCATGACCGAACATGCCAAGTCGTTGAACGATATGAATTCGGAAGAGTTGAAAAAAGAAATGGAAAAAATGGCAGCATACATCGAATTGCTTAACAAACAATACAGTAAGATGCTGAATGCCATGAACGTAAAAACAGGGAAATAACAGAAACACATGGCTAAATATACATTACCGCCAAGACAAAAAATGATAAACCTGCTGTATGTGGTGCTGATTGCCATGCTGGCTATCAATATATCATCGGATGTCTTGGAAGGATATGGACTGATGAATAATGATTATCTTCCACAAATAGAGCAGTTGGAAGAATATAACCGGACTTTACTGGAACGAATCAACAACAGCCGGAATGACCAGACAACCTTATCAGCACAGAGCATAGACGCAACAGCAGGGAAGCTGATGGGCACACTGGAAGGACTGAAAGAAGATATTGCCCGGAAAGCGGACAAAGAAAAATATGAAACGGGAAAACTGAAGGCTAAAGACGACCTGAATGCTGTGCCGGAAGTATTCCTGTCGGTGACCGGAGGCAAAGGCAAAATGCTCAGGCTCTCACTGGAAGCATTCAAAGCGGAGACGCTGTCACTGATTAAAAATGAATCACACCGGAAACTGGTCGGCACTTATCTGGATACGGAAGGACCGGGCACAGGCATTTCCTGGGAAAAAGAGACGTTCTCCTACCTCCCTGCCATCGGTGGAGTGACATTTATCAACAAAATACAGGAAGAGGTGCTGCTGTGTGTAAACGAAGTATATCGGTCATTGCTGTATGAAGAAGCAGAAGACGGAAAAAGCGGGACCTTTGTATTTATCAATGAAGACCAGATGATAGTAAATAGAGACGGAACGGTGGATCTTCCCGTTGTACAAATAACTCCGGCCCTAACCAATATTCTGTATACCAATTACGAAAATCCACTGAATATCCTGACTGCAGGTATTCCTTTCAACGAGGTGACATTCAGCATGACGAATGGAAAAATAATAAAAAGAGGGAATAATTGCCTGGCCATTCCGGATGAAAAAGCACGGACGGCAACAGTAACCGCCACCCAGACAAGGAACGGGGAAACCAAACGGCTGGCAGAATATCAATATACCGTGAAAGCGTTACCCGATCCGACACCTTACGTGCTATATAAGGATGAAAGTGGAAAAACGGTTCAATACCGGGGAAATGTGCCTATCAACAAAAAATCAGTATCCAACATGACACAAATAGGTGCTTCAATCAGTGACGGACCGAAAGCCGAATACAAGGTGGTCAGTTTTGAAATGGTATTGATCAAGGGAAACGGCAAGGCGGTGACTTCAATACCTAACAACGGGAACAGGTTCTCGACCGGACAAATGGAACTGATCAGGCAGCTGGATAAAGGAGATAAATTCTACATTACTTCGATCGTAGTAGCAGGTCCGGGAAACAAAAAGAAACAGATTGCATCAATAAATGTTGTATTAATATAATAAGATCATGACAAATAGATTGGGGTTAAAACCAAACAAATGGATACTCCTGGCGACATTACTGCTAATGATTTACAATTCACACGCACAGGAGCAACAAACTGGAAAAGAGCAGTTTGAGAAAGGCAACTGGTTTGTATCCGGTGGTCTGGGCGGAGAATGGCTGACCAAGACACCGGGCAATATGTATGTTGGAGGTAAAATCTCCGGAGGTGTACATCTGACTCCCCTGTCGGGATTCAGAGCGACTGCCGAAATCGGAAAAAACCGGATGGAAAACAATGGAGAAGCCACCCAACTCAGCGCGAATCTGGATTATATGTTAACCCTGATAGGGAACAATGGATTCAACAGATTTAATCTGTCGGTCATTCTGGGTGCCGGTTTTAACTACTATGATTTGGGAAACGATAACCCGAAATATACAAGAGTAAACACTCTTTCGGGCAACTTCTCGATACAGGCTTCGTACAATGTAAACCGAAAATTCAGCATATTCATAGAACCGGGACTGAAGGTTTTGCCTAAATATTACAGCAAAGAGTTGAACAACAAACTTTATACACAAAGTAACTTAACGGTTGGAGTGGCATATACCTTCAAAGATAAATACAGGAAGAATAGCAAAGAGGGTGATAGAACTCTTTATACGCCGGTTGCAGACCTGATGGAAATAAAAGAAAAAGTAGGGATACTTTGTGAAGAAATAATACAAATGAAACAGGAATTAAAGGAACGCCGGAAGATAATGGATGGCCAGAACTTAATGATCGTTCCACAAAAAGATGCGCTCTCCATCGACATCATGTTCGATGAATTCAGTTCATTCGTCAGTGAAGAACAGGGACAGAAGATAGACGGTATAGGTGAATGGATGAAGGATAATGACGCAAGCATTCGGATCATTGCCTTCAGCGATAATCTTACGGATAAGAAAGCGGACCGGGAATTGCGCAGCCGTCGTTCGGAAGCCATCCGGAAGATATTGATAGAGAAACATCACATTGCGCCTGAACGGATCACCGAATCGACTCCGGAAGCAATGGGATATGAAAACAAAACGGGATGCAATGCCATGATTGTATATATCCCCGAAAATAAACAATAATCAACCTATACACCCTGATCACATGACGATTGCTGTTGACTTTGATGGTACTATCGTAGAACACCGTTATCCGAAAATCGGTGAAGAGATTCCATTCGCCACAGAAACCCTGAAGATATTGGCCAAAGAGCGTCACCGACTGATTTTATGGACTGTACGCGAAGGTGATTTACTTGAAGAAGCCATTGAATGGTGCCGGCAGCGGGGGGTCTCCTTCTATGCCGTCAATAAAGACTATCCGGAGGAAGAAAAAAATCATCACGGATTCTCCCGCAAACTGAAAGCAGACCTTTTCATTGATGACCGGAACCTGGGAGGTTTACCCGACTGGGGAACCATCTACCAGATGATCCATGAACAAAAACCATACGAACCCGTTCTATCTGACAGACAGAAATCGGCCGGTGATTCAAACTGGATAGGGAAACTGTTCGGCAAACGTAACAAATAAAAGGAAAGGACCAACGATGAATAATCATGTAGTAATTATGGCCGGTGGCATAGGAAGTCGCTTCTGGCCGATGAGTACACCGGAATGTCCCAAACAATTCATAGATATATTGGGATGTGGGAAAACACTGCTCCAATTGACAGCCGAAAGATTCGGCAACCTTTGCCCGCAAGAAAACATGTGGGTAGTCACATCTGAAAGGTATAAAGACATTGTTCAGGAACAATTGCCGGGTATACCGGAAAACAACATACTGGCAGAGCCCTGTCCCAGAAATACGGCTCCTTGCATAGCGTATGCCTGCTGGAAAATAAAAAAGAAATATCCGGATGCCAACATTGTGGTCACTCCTTCTGACCAAGTGGTGATTGATACCACCGAATTTCGCAGAATAATAGACAAGGCACTCTCGTTTACGGATAAAAGCAGTGCCATCATTACACTCGGAATAAAACCCGGACGTCCGGAAACCGGTTATGGGTATATTGCCGCAGGCGAACCCATAGCAAGGGATAAAGAAATATTCCATGTAGAGTCTTTCAGGGAGAAACCCAATAGGGAGACAGCCGAAAAATATCTGGCGGCAGGTAATTATTTCTGGAATGCAGGGATTTTCGTATGGAATGTGAGAACAATCACAGCAGTCATGCGGGTTTATGCACCGGGTATAGCACAGATCTTCGACCGGATTTATCCCGACTTCTATACAGAACGTGAGGAAGAGACTGTAAAAAGACTATTTCCCACAGCCGAAAGCATTTCAATAGATTATGCAGTGATGGAAAAAGCAGAAGAGATTTATGTACTGCCCGCAAAGTTCGGATGGTCCGATTTGGGAACCTGGGGAGCACTGCAGAGTCTGTTGCCCAAAGACAAAGAAGGCAATGCCACAGTAGGAACAGATGTCCGGATGTACGAAAGCCGGAACTGCATGGTACATACTTCACAAGAGAAACGGGTAGTCATACAAGGTCTGAATGACTATATCGTGGCTGAAAAAGACAATATACTGCTTATATGCCAATTATCGGAAGAGCAACGAATCAAAGACTTTTCAAAAGAATAAATGTTGATCCCTTTCAATATTTATAAATCCCGGTTTAATGCCGGGCGTAGGGGCGTCCCGATGTGAATCGTGGCAGCTTTTATTTGTTTTGTTTGTGTGTGTTCCTCCGGCCAGGCGTGGTCGGAGGAACATTTTTTATCACCTATGATGAACCGGATATCTTTCCGGCTCTATTAAGACAGAAAAGAAATCAGCACCCCTGCCGCTACAGCAGACCCGATCACTCCCGAGATATTGCTGGCCATGCAATATTGCAATACATGATTTTTAGGATCATATTTCAAGGCAATGTCATTGGCTACACGGCTGGCCATAGGAACGGCACTAAGTCCCGTAGCACCAATCAGCGGATTAATCTTTTTCTTCGTAAACAGATTCACCAGTTTCACAAAGAAGATACCTCCTGCTATAGACAAGGCAAAAGCCAGGAATCCTCCTACCACAATGCCGATAGTCGTCCAGTTCAGGAAGGCTTCACTCGTCATAGTGGCTCCTACCGACAAACCCAGAAAAATGGTTGCCGCATTCATTATACTATTTGAAGCCGCATCAAACAGACGGAAAGTATTGGCACCGATCTCTTTCACCAGGTTACCGAACATCAGCATACCGATCAAAGGCACTGCACTCGGTACAAAAAGAGCTACAACCGTAGTCACCACAATCGGGAAAACAATCTTCAGTACGCGGAGATTTTTGATTTCCGTTTTCGAAGGGTATTTCTTTTCCTGCTCTTTCATATTAATGCTCAGTTCCTTCTTGGTACACAAAAGCCGAACGACCAATGGTATGATAACCGGAACCAGTGCCATATAAGAATAGGCGGCAATGGCAATCGGTCCCAACAGATGAGGAGCCAACTTGATGGTGGTAAAGATAGCCGTAGGCCCGTCCGCACCACCGATAATTCCCAAAGAAGCCGCTTCACTGGGTGTAAATCCCATCAGGATAGCTACCAACAATACGGTGAAGATACCCAATTGGGCTGCAGCCCCGAAGATCGACAGACGCAGATTGCGAAGCATCGGCCCGAAGTCCGTCAATGCTCCCACTCCCATAAAAATGATCGGGGGAAGGAACCCTGTCTTTATAAGCATATAATATACAAAGTTCATCAATCCCAATTCATGAGCAATATCATGGAGAGGCATCTCCCAGATATTCTTCATTACTCCGTTCACCAGGATCATGCCATTCTCATCAGCCTGTATCACTCCCATCCCTCCACCGGGGAAGTTAGCCAGCAATACTCCAAAGGCAATCGGCACCAATAAGAGGGGTTCGTATTGTTTCTTTATACCCAGATACAAGAGAACGAAGGCGATGACATACATCACCAGAAACTGCGGTTCGGCAACAATATTGCTGAAAGCAGTCATATCATATAATTTTTCAAATATTCCGTTCATCATCCTATCTTCATTAATACGTCATCTTCAGAAACCGTATCGCCGGGATTTGCAGAAATAGCTGTTACCGTTCCACCAAATTCGGCACGGATGGCATTATAGGTTTTCATTGCTTCCACGTAGCAAAGCACATCACCTTCTTTTACCGCATCGCCTACTTTGAGTGGAGTCTCCTGCGCATTCTTCACCAGGAAGAATTTTCCTTCAAGCGGAGAAAGCACCTCTTTTCCCTCACCTGCAGCAGCAGACGGCTGTGAAGCCGGTGCAACAGGCAGTTCCGTATCTCCGTAAGCAACTGTCACCCGGTAAGCTTGCCCGTCTACCTGTACTGTAAGTGTTTTGGGTTTTGCCTCTTCAGCAGGCGCCTGTTCTTTCTCCGCCCTGCGTTTTGCCACATCGGCCAAGAAATCTTCTTTCGCTTTCCCGCTCTTATAAGCTTCATATTGAGCCGGATGCATCGCATATTCAAAGAGTTCTTCATCGTCCTCGCCTGTCTCCCACTTCTTTTCTTTCATCAGTTTGCGATATTTGTCAAGATCGTCCGGATAGTTATCCTGCGGATTTCCCTCAAAGAATTTCCTTCCTTCTCTCTCGGCTTTCTCTATTATCTCAGGAGCGAGCTTGCCCGGCAGGCGTCCGGCTTTACCCAGAATCATATCCCAAATATCATCAGCGATCATTCCCCAACGCTCTTTTCCTTTCTCCATCGCGATAACATTCATCATCGAGAGATTTTTCACATACTGGCTAAAGGGAGTTACCAAAGGAGGATATCCGACGCGGGGCCATACATAAGCCACTTCATTGAACAACTTGATCAGAAGCTGATCTTGTGTCATGAAAGGAAGATTGTGTTTTGCCTTATACTTATTAATGGATTCCAGATTCGTTTCCAAATCCGCCATCAGACTTCCCATCATTCCGCCCGGAAGTCCCGGAGCTATCAATAATGAATTCATCAGCCGGTTTTTCGGACTGATATACAGCCCCAGAAAGTCGTCCATGAATTCCTGAATCAGGGCCCGCACCTTCATATAAGCCTCCATATTAATCTCAGGCACCCGGAATCCCGCATCCTTCAACATGGCCTGCACACTCAACAAATCGGCATGTCCCATTCCCCATGACAACGGTTCCATTCCGACATCCACATAATCACACCCGGCCTCACATACTTCCAAAATGCTGGCCATGTTAAAGCCCGGTCCCGCGTGACTGTGATATTGAATAGGAATATCGGGATGTGCTGCTTTGATATTTGCCACAATCTTGCCCAAAGAAACGGGACGTCCGATACCTGCCATGTCTTTAATGCAAATCTCGTCCGCCCCCAATTTAATTAATTCTAATGCCATGTCGGTGTAGTACTCCACCGTGTGAATCGGCGAATGGGTGATGCAGAGTGAACACTGCGAAATCATTCCCGCTTCTTTGGCATAAGTGATGGAAGGTGCAATGTTACGTACATCATTCAGCCCACAGAATGTACGGGTGATATCCGTCCCCTGTGCTTTCTTTACTTTATAAAACAACTTACGCACATCGGCCGGAACAGGGCTCATACGAAGCCCGTTAAGGGCACGATCCAACATATGGGTTTGTATTCCGGCTTCATGGAAGGGCTTCGTCCATGCACGCACAGATTTATTGGGGTTCTCACCAAACAATAGATTTACTTGTTCAAAACCACCGCCGTTTGTTTCTACCCGGGCAAAACATCCCATTTCAACAATAGCAGGTGCTACCTTCACTAACTGGTCTACCCGAGGCACATATTTACCGGCAGACTGCCACATGTCTCTAAAAACCAGACTAAATTTTACTTCTCTTTTCATTTCCGTTTTCGGTATTATTCTATAAGATTAATTTTCAGATTTTCTCGATTTTAGTCACTTTCCCTTTTCCTTGTGTCACTACATTGACAGCCGCTGTAATGGCTGCAACAATATTACCGGGAATAGGAGCTGATACTTTAGCTCCCTGTTTCACAAGAGGTTGTTCCTCAGGGGCATATTTATTAACTAAAGAGATGAGTAATTTTCCTAAATAGATCACAAGAAGGAGAATAGCAAAGACAGTTGCCATTCCGACTACCATCAGCAGAAGCGCTGTTTCCAGATTTTCCATATAAATTAAATTATTAGTAAACAATGTCGATTTGCAAAAAATCGTTCGAATTTAGCAATAATTTATTAATAAGTGAAAGACAAAAAACTTAAAAAACACAAAAGCGACCAGATGGCTCAAAATGTGTAATTACATTTTAAACCGCCTGATCGCTTTTATCTTAGCTCTATTTTTTTACTTTTGCACTATGGGTATCGGTGCAGCCGCAGACGAAATAAACCCTTTCAAACTCTTCAAATAATCGATAAAAGCCGTGGTTGTTTCAAGTTTCTGATTATTAAAATCTCCTATTTCATAACCTGAAAATAATTTGCTGTCATAACCGTCACCACCGGAAGTAATGAAAGCATCCAACACAACAATACATTTATCGTCATCACGGATTATCTTATTGGTACGGCAGTCGGTTATCGTTTCAATATTTCCTTTCGAATTCAAATGTAATTTTAAGTAAGAAGTTTGCAGAAAACCATTTTTATTTCTGCGTCCATCGTCCAATAATTGCTTCAATCGTTCACCCGTAAACCGATAAGCCACCACATTGCCACCGAATGGAAGCACATTACCGGCACGCAGCCTTGTGACCTTTCCGGCCGGAATACTGGCACGTAAGCCCCCGTAATGATTCACTCCAATCACAGGTAATTTTTTCAATTCATCCGCCACACATTCACTTTGCAAGAAACTCTGCACGTAGGCAGCAGTCACATAAGCTCCCACAGATGTATAGTCCCACTTATTGACGGTACGGTCATGGATCAAAGCATCCTCAGCATTAGTCAAACTATCCGACAATCCATATTCTTCCAGTACATTATTGACCAATGAATCAATATATGGATTCGAAACCTCACCGGTACGAATAGTATCGCCACCGATATAAGAAACCTTACAACTCCCTCCTTCTCTGACAACCTTGAAATCCAGTTTACCGACGTGTGTACCGTTGACTCCTGCCTGAATGATGGGAACATCGTTCACCTTACTAAGCACCACTTCATGGGAATGACCGGAAATGATAGCGTCCACTCCATTAAGATAAGGAAGTGACTTGGCATTCTCTTCTTCAATAATATCTTTATTTTTCATATTGGTACCAATGTGCATCAGAAGCACCACCAGATCCACCTTCCCCTCTTTCTTCAACCGGCAAGCCGTCTCGACACGGGCAACATATGTGGGATGTACAAAAGCCAATCCTTTGATATTTTCCGGACTCGTCTTATGGGCAGTTTCCGTTGTTGTCAATCCAACAAAAGCAACACGCACCATTCCTCCGTTTTTCATCTCCAGATTCACAATCCGGTAAGGTTTTGCCCACTCCAACGAATCCCCCCGTTCTGAAATGATATTGGCAGCTACAAAGTTCATATATACTTTGGCTGTATCCGTCAGATAAGGTAATCCCCAGTCAAATTCATGGTTACCTACCGCTGACATCTTGACATCCATCTCCCGAAACATTTCAGGCAACGGATTACCTCTTGTTATTCTTGAGAAATAACTCCCGCTGAAATTATCGCCGACCGAAAGCACTATTGTATTTTTATTTTGTTCTTTTTGAGTCAAGATAGTTTGTACTAATTTCCCTGCCCCGGGCACTCCCTTATCGCTGGCAAAGGCTCCATGGAAATCGTTAAACGATACCAAAGACAACGTATCCACCGATACGCATTCGTTTACCGATACTTCTGTTTGCGACTTATGTTCTTTTTTCTTCTTTGTTTTCAGAGGTGTCTGAGCCCATGTTCCTGCAAGAAGACAGAAAAGCAACCCTAATGAAGCAGCTCTTTGAAAGTATAATTTTTCCATAGCAATTTATTTTAAGTATTTTCTCACAAAGGTAAAAGAAATATATTCAAAAGCAATTCGTTTCCCGGAAAAGTAAAATTTAGTTTTCTTGTATTCCCATATATATATATATATATAAAGGAAAGCAGGCCGGAATTTTTCAAATATTCCAGCCGGCTTTCCTTTATAATACTGATACAATGAATCATTATATCTTCTTAATCGTATCTACCACCCTCCTGATATCTTCATCTGTCAATGTAGGACCCGAAGGCAGGCAAAGACCGATATCGAACAACCTCTCACTCGTACCGTTCCCATAGAACGGAGCATCCGTGAACACAGGCTGAAGATGCATCGGCTTCCACAAAGGACGAGTCTCTATGTTTTCGACATCCAGCTTCAAACGGATATCTTCACGACTCTTGCCCGCAAGATTCGGATCAACCAGGATACAAGTCAGCCAAAAGTTGGAAGCAAACCGTGAATCAGGGTCCTCCATGACCGTAATACCCGCCACATCTTTCAGCAAATCAACATACAAAGAGTGGATAGCACGACGACGGGCAATATGATCTTCCAGAACGTACATCTGCCCACGGCCGATACCCGCACAGATGTTGCTCATGCGGTAGTTGTAACCGATATGGGTATGCTGGTAATGCGGAGCGGCATCACGAGCCTGCGTAGCGTAGAACTTTGTCTGTCGGGCCTCCTCTTCCGTACGACAGATCAGAGCACCTCCCCCGGAAGTCGTGATCATCTTGTTGCCATTGAAAGAGAGAGCGGCCAACTCACCGAATGTGCCACACTTCCGTCCGTTCAACTCCGAACCCAAAGCCTCCGCGGCATCCTCCAATACGGGGATACCATAACGCCCCGCAATATCCATGATCTCGTCCATCTTGGCAGGCATACCGTAAAGGTGAACGGGAATGATCGCTTTCGGCAACCTGCCCGTCTTGCGCAAACGGTCCTTTATAGCCTCTTCGAGCAATACCGGATCCATATTCCAGGTATCCTTCTCACTGTCCACAAAAACAGGTTTGGCCTCCAGATAAGAAATCGGATTGGCAGAAGCGGCAAAAGTAAAGCTTTGGCAAATCACTTCATCACCGGGCTTCACATCCAGAAGAATCAAGCCCAAGTGAAGTGCAGCCGTTCCCGCACTCAAAGCCACCACATGGCGGTCTTCATGCAAATATTCGGCCAAAGATTGCTCAAAGGCATCCACGTTAGGTCCCAAAGGAACTACCCAGTTCGTATCAAAGGCCTCTTTTATAAAGTCTTGCTCACGGCCACCCATGTGAGCAAGCGAAAGCCAGATTCGTTTGTTCATAACGAAATTATCTATGTTTATTTGATTTTCTTACGTAGTAAGGAATAAAAAGAAAAGAAAAAACACTTAACAGCAGCAGCCCATATTTACGCATATATGATTTCTCCATGTCCCGGATAGAGGTTGCATCCTACAGCAATTTTTTTAATGCGCTCTAAAGACTTTTCTGCCTCCCTCTTGTTACTTTTGGGGAAAGTCGTTACCACTTTGTGTTGAGGCAAATAGGAATCTCCGGTAAACAAACAATTATTTATCTGAAAACAACAGGCGCTCCAATCATGTCCGGGAGTTTCGTAAGTTTTCATCTGCATCTCGTCTCTACCAAATAAAGATATGATACAATTGTTTTCTACTACTTCAATATTATCATCATATTCATATATAAAAGAAGTAGAATGGTATCTGGACATATTCAATCGGTCGGAAAACAGTCCTTCTTTTCCATGTAATGAAAGATACACTTTAACGAAGGGAATATTAGATACCACTTCATTCAATCCATAAATATGGTCAAAATGTGAATGAGTGATAAAAATAGCCGCAAGTTCTAAATCAAAGCGCTGCAACTCTTCTAATATAGGTTCCGGATCACCACAATCAACTAAATAGCATTGACTCTGGCAATCATCTTTAATAAGGTAAGTGTTAGATTCAAAAACTGAATTTACAAAACGAACAACCTCCATCTATTTCCCCTGAAGTATCCTTTTAATGTCCTTAAAACTTTTCATTTCGGCAATCTCTTCAGGTTCCAGCTCTACATTAAATGCCGATTCAATCTCAACCACTAATTCCAAATGCTTCAAAGAGTCCCATTTTTCACAATTCACCTGGGCGCAACTTTCATCCACATTCTCCAGTTCAAATACCAGTTTCAGTATCTCCAATATTTTCTCTTCCATATCAGTTCATATTTATTTTATAATAAGATTCTATTTGATAATTACCCGACAAACATTGTACATATGCTTTTGTCCCATCCTCTTTCTGATCTGACAAATCAAACCCTACCCTATCGTAAAAGTCAGCTACTTGGGCATTTTTTAATGTCGGATAATAGTCAGCATATATCTTGCCAACTCCATAGCTGTGCAAGCGATTTAAAACAAAACGTACAAAAGCTAACTCAATTCCTTTACCTAAGATTCTGCAGCTTAACAGCAATGAATCAATTCTCATTCCATCAGCAAGAGGTTCTAAAATTATAGCTCCGGTGATACCATTATCTCCGAATTTATCTTTTACACTAATACAAAAGACAGACCATCCTTTTTCTATAAGACTACGAATTTCCACATCAGTATAACGTTTAGTTGTCAGATTAAACTGATTTGTTTTCTGAGTCATCTGTGCAATACGAGGAATATTAAATTCGTTTGCTCCCGTTACCGTAACCTCAATTTCAAGGCTTGCCAGGTAAGCACCAAGATCTGTAAATTTCTTTTTTTCCTGTGTCCTGCTAACGTTCGCTTTATATTGTTCCGTCTTTTTCTTATCCTCTTCCGTAATGGCATAGACTCGGAAATAACGTTCAACCAAGTTGAAAAAGAATACCGGCAACAGATAAGGATACTTCGGAAAATCAGGAACTTCCACCATCGGCAAAAGTTGCTTCACCAATTCTCGTTCTGTGGGATTATCATCAACAAAAACAAAACTATCCAGACCGATATTCAATTCCTGAGCCAATTCTTTTATATTATCAGCTTTGTTCTGCCAATTGATTCGATAAGCAGAGAGATATTTCTGATTAAGTTCTATAAACGGATTCTTTTTCCATGCTTCCAGCACATCTGCTTCATTATTTTTGCTGCAAACCGTCAAGATAACCCCTTGTTTGCTTAATTCAATCAAAGCTTCCTGAAAATAAAGAAAAGCCTTTCCGGGGTAATCTCCTCCGATACCAATACCTCCAATACCGTCCTCACCCAGTACACCACTCCAAAGTGTATTATCCAAATCGAGAACCAAACATTTTTTCCTGCTTAAAGCAAGCTCTCTTGTTTTACAAGTGAACCATTTGCGAAAAGCTCCTGCCAACTTAGGATTAATCACCATCTGGGAAAAAAAATAATATTTCCAATCGATCCATTGGTCTTTGGGGTAATCCGATAAGAATTCAGAAAAATCAATGAATTTTACATTTGCATATGTATTGCAAAAATCACGAATATCCATATTAAATCTTATAATCGAATTTTTGAGCTCATAATTTGTACTACAAAAATTCAAATTATAAAGATTCTCCAAAGAAAAAACGATCAGCAGACTGTGAGCAGGAAGTTGTTTATAAACAATCTGCAACTTATCAAAGTATCCATTTACTTCTTCTGTCAAAGAATCAATGTCAAATTTTATAGGAACCTGATAAAACCACACATAAGAATCTACTTCCAAAGGGACATATGAAATGTCATCATAACCGGAATATCCTACATCTGTCGTGCCAAACAGATTCTCTAAAGTGTTATTACGAAAAATAAAATACTTCATAACAGCAGTATTAAGACTCTACTAACTCTATTAAACCAACTTTCTTATTAAATAAGAAACAAACACGCCTTCCACCAATAGCACATGCTTCCACGGCCTTGATAAGTGGCACAAACTTTATTTTCTTTAAACGAGCAATAGCCCCTTCCATGTCATCTACCGAATAGCAACAATGATAAGGAGTTACTCCCATTTTATCCAACGTTCGGTTTACCGGAGAATTTTCATCTACAGGTGCCAACAGTTCTAACATCGGCATACCTTCTTTCGTCAGAAAACAGATTTTCACATTCTGTATTACATCAATTACAGTTTCTGTTTTCTGATACCCTGCATCTATATAATACTGTGCAGTATCATCTATATCAAAGACAGCTATTCCAATATGATGAAATTTAAAATCAGGAAGCATAACTCAATATTCTATTATAGGTGATATATGACATTCGTTATAAACAATGCGTGCAGTTGCCCACGACAATCCGGCACCAAAACCACACATCACTACTACTTTTTCTTCATTCAGCTTCTCCCAGAGTTCAGAAACGATAGTTAAAGGTACAGAGGCTGAACTTGTATTTCCATACTTAGCAATACAATAGGGCACTTTAGTTTCATCAAACTTCAATCTTTTTACAAAGAAATCAGTCATAAATTTATTAGATTGATGAAAAACCAGATAATCAATATCCTCTAATGAGGAATCAGTTATTTTCACGACCTCTTTTACTCCTTTGGGTACTACACTTATAGCAAAATTGAATACATCCATCCCATCCATAAAGATTTCCATATCCGTACGATAGTTACCATCTTCACGTTCTTTTTCCAAACAGGAATCAGACGTAAGAGGATGACGCATTCCACCATGTATTTTCACAGCATCTGCCCCAGTTCCATCTGTATTTAAGATAAATACAGAATCCTTATAAGCTCCTTTCTCTACCAAGGTGGCTGTTCCCGCATCACCATATAAAGGTACATTGACTTTATCTCGAGGATTCACTATTTTAGAAAAAGTTTCGCCGTCAAGTAGCAATACTCTGTTTACACCTTCCATCGAAGCATAAGCATATGCTGCAGACAACGCATAAACATAGCCTGAACATCCCAAAGTCAAATCCAAACACGCACATGCCTTAGACAAACCTAAACGATGTTGAAGAACACAAGAAGTGGCAGGAATACGGTAATCGGATGTTTGACTCACAAACAAAAGTACATCGATTGATTCCGGATCAATCTGATTATCCTCCATCAATTTTAATGCTGCCTTATAGCATAAATCAGATGCACATACATCCAGCGGACTAATCCTGCGTTCATGAATACCAACGGAATTAATCATTTTATCAACTTCCTCCTGACTCATTAGATAAGCCAAATCTTTATTGTAGGCAACCGCTGAAGGAACACAAGCTGCCATTGCTTTCACACCTACGTTATGATATGTTATTGTAGCCATTTATTATAATAAAGTAAATCCTCCATCTATTATCAAGTTTGCCCCTGTAGTAAAGGTACTTGCATCAGACAGTAAATATATTGCAGCATATGCTATCTCTTCTGGTTTCCCATAACGTTTTAAGGGATACAACTTTTTATCTTCTTGCAATTGTTCTTCTGTTATATCGCCGCAATGAATCAAGGGTGTTTCAATCATTCCTGGCAAAAGAGCATTTACACGAATTTCTTTGGAAGCCAAATCAACAGCCATGCCCCTAACCATTGCAGACACAGCCCCTTTAGAAGCAGCATACATTGAGTTTCCTATATGTGCCGCAACCGGACCATCAATAGAGGATAAAAAAACAATAGATGAATTCTTCCGTACTTTTTTTCCCTTCAGTAATTTCTGAATTAAAATAACGGGGGCAAAGAAATTAGTCTCAAATATGTGTTGTAACCTTTCTTTTTTGATAAATTGAAAAGGAAGACAATCTCCAATACCCGACGCAAGAACAACCCCATTTATGATAGATAAAGAATCAACCAGATTATCTACAGCTTCCAATTCATTTAAATCAGCAATAAACTGTAAGTGATTATCCCCCATTAAGGAGGTATAAGTTTCATTCAAACGCTCTTTATCACGTCCTGTAATTATTAACGTAGCCCCCATCTTGGATGCTTCGATAGCGATTGAACGTCCAATACCGGAAGAAGCCCCTGTTACTAAGATAGTTTTCCCTAATAAAGAAAAAGGATTATATATTTCCATAAAAGATTAATATTCTATTAAATCTAAACAAACTATATTCTCTGTGGAAAAGTATACACTTCCCCACGAAAGTCCTACTCCAAAAGCGCATCCTACGATATTCATTCGAGAATTTCGTAACTGTTTCTGCCTTTCAGTAACCAGAGTCAATGGAATGGCAGCGCAGCTTGTATTTCCATAATTCAGCAAAGAGTAAGGTACTTTAGACGCATCTATCTTTAACTTTTTCCTGATCTTCTCATTTAAAAATCTATTTGCCTGATGAAATACAAAACAATCAATATCCTCTTGGGGTATTTGCAATTTTTCTAACAAGGCGACAACACTTTTTGGAGCTTTCGAAACTGCAAAAGCAAAAACATCCATGCCATCCATTTTAGTGTTCAGTTTAGATCGCTTCAAACCATCAGTATCGACTTCTATTTTAAGACTTTCTTTCGAAATTCCATTTCGATATGCTCCGTCTGGGATAATTATAGCTTCTGCTCCACTGCCATCCGTAGCTGTGTGGAAATACATACCGGAAGTACCTTCTACATGTTCTACAGCAGTAGCAGTCCCTGCATCCCCGAACAATGGCCAATAACTCGTATCTTCACGGCATCCCAATCGGGTAGTTATATCCCCCACTAATAATAGTCCCTTTTTTATACTTCCATGAGAAAGCAATGAAGAAAGTACACTCAAACCATATACCCATCCAGAGCATCCTAGTGATATATCTAGGGTATAACACTCCGAGTTAAGGCCTAACCGGTGCTGAAGGAGGCAAGATGTAGCCGGTAAAATATAGTCAGGGGTTTGGGATACAAATATCAGACATCCAATATCATTTTTATCCCAATGTAGTTCTTCGATTAACTTTTCTGCCGCTTTATAACATAAATCAGAAGCAGAAACATTATCTTTAGCTACTCTTTTCCGTTCAACTCCAATCGAAGATATTACCTTCGCCCTTTCTTCTTCTGTTAATAAGGAGTAATTTATGTTTTCATCGATATCCGGAGGTACACATGCAGAAAAACCTTTAACTGCAACATTAGGTATATCTATAAAAGCCATTATTCCTTTGTTCTTACAATATTATACAATTCCTGAATTGTTTGGGCACTACGTATATCTTCTCCTTTAATACGTACATCATATTCCTCATCTATCATCGCAATAACAGATAATGCGATCAATGAACTCCATTCTTCTAATCCTTTAAAAATGGTTTCCGCACCAAATACGGATTCATCTGTTTCATCAAACTGAGCTGCAAAATTTTCAATAAATGTTTTAAGTTCCATTTTATTATTATTTTAAAATTTGACAATAGTTGCAGGATTACCAACATAGGTAGAATCATCTTTAGTATTACGAATGATTACACTGTTAGCTCCGACAACGGTTCTATATCCTATTCGATTTTTTTGTAATATTATAGCTCCTGTTCCTAAATAATTCTCATCATTGATTACCGTTCCACCAGAAATATGTACTTTAGGCATAAAAACATTATAATTTCCTATTTTTGAGTCGTGACCGATAGTAATAAAACCATTAAAAGAATTAAAATCTCCAATCGTTATATCACAAGTAACGCAACATCCCCAACAAAAAATATTTCCTTTCCCTAAGGACAGAGAATTTTGATCTGTAAAACGCACATCAGGAGCTATGATATTGGGAAATTCAATACATGGATTCTTTATTTTACCCACTAATTTATGAACTCCAACAGGAGAAGCAATAGCAATAATGACATCTAATGGCTCATCATACATATTTAAAGTCTCAAGTCCTCCAAGTACTTTTCCATATCCGCAAGGATAGCCTATAGGCTTTGTATCATCGAAAAAACCAATTAGATTCCATCTCGACTCACATTGATTAATAATATTAAGCATACATGAGACTTCGCGGCCAAAACCTCCGGCTCCATAAATTGCTATATTCTTCATTTCTTAATTATTTCCATTAAAAGCTTCCATCGTTGAACAAGTATCAGAACTGATTCCTTCACGTACGAAAACTTTTTTTATTGTTAAAAAGATAATTTTTAAATCAAGTGAGAAAGAACAATGGTCTACATACCAAACATCCAACTCAAACTTCTTTGTCCAAGAAATGGCATTACGTCCATTCACTTGGGCCCATCCGGTAATACCGGGACGAACTTCATGACGGCGAGCCTGTTCTTTACTATAAAGTGGTAAATACTGAGGTAACAAAGGACGTGGTCCAATTAAAGACATATCCCCTTTAAGCACATTAATCAACTGTGGAAGCTCGTCAATCGAAGTAGAACGAACAAACTTACCAACCTTCGTTAATCGTTTATCATCCGGAAGTAAGTTCCCTTCTGCATCACGTTCGTCAGTCATTGTTTTAAATTTGATGACTTTGAAAATCTTACCGCTCTTTCCCGGACGTTCCTGAGTAAAAAAAACACCGGCTCCTTTATTGGCAAAATAAAGCCAGATAGAAATGAGTAATAATATCGGCCAGATAATCATTAATGTACAAAAGACTATGATAAAATCAATCAGACGTTTTACAAAATGTACATACATAATTTTGGTTATTGGAAATGTTTCATAATAATCCTGTATGTTCTCTCTACGGTATAATTGTCCTTCAAGTAATCATACCCTTTCTCACCCATTAGCTTTAACTTTTCTCTGTCCCCGGCAACAAACTCAACCATCTCCATAAATGTTTCCAGATTTCCACTTTCCGTCCATAAACCATATCCATTCTTTTCGGCTATTGGACCAATATCCGTATTCATGTCCGTAGCCATCAGCACGGGCATTCTGTTTTCTAAATAAGATAGCAACCTGGAAGGATAATTAGGAATTGTGAAACGATTGTCCAGGAAAATCAGACCTACATCACAGGTACTCACCAAATCATCATATTCCTGCTTGGGAAGAGACGGAATTAAGCAGGAATTATGAGGAGTATTATTCCGAAACCATTGAGAAATCTTCTCATATTCAGTACCGTTACCAACCACAACAAAATAGGTATCAGTTCGTTTCTCATTAGCAGCCAATACATTCATCAGAAAATCAACTCCTTGCGGACGTCCCAAATTACCGCCATAAATAAGTAATAATTTATCCATTGGAATATTCAGCTTTTGAAGCAAACCGCCATTGTTATATCCTGATTTCTTCCCATGCAATTCAATGCTGTTGGGGCATACCTCCACTCTTTCTGCTGTTATCGAAGGATTATGCCTCAATACATATTCCACATTAGCAGGAGACATACAGCCAATATGGTAAGAGAGCTGATAAAGTCTCTCCTCCTTCTTACGGAACAGCTTATATACAAAGCTGCCTTTTGAAAACATTCCCAGGTCAACCGCATTCTGAGGGAATATGTCCTTCAACAAAAGATACGTTTTTGCTTCACATCGTCTCTTCACAGAAGAAATCACCCGGTTGAAAGTAATGGGAGGAGTGGAATACAGTATCAGATCAAACTTTATATTTTTCCAGTATTTACGTATTGCACGCTGATACTGATATTCTAATAGCAAGGTCCCAAGACCTTTCTCTATAAGATTAGTCTTCTGAATATTTAGAGTTCTCACACTCAAGATCTTAGCTCCTTCACTTTCTTTTATTCCTGTGGGTAGATGAAAACGGCGTTCAGCAGGAACCACAATATGTATCTGATGACCATGGCGGATAAATTCACGCATCAGGTCCGTGTAGATACCTCTTTCGGAAATATCAGAAATAGGATGCAAAGTAAGAAACAGAATATTCATCCTTCCAAATCAATATTTTCTCCAAACCATCTTATCCACTACCCCGGTGTAGCTCTGAATCAGTTTCACAACCTTAACCGAAACATTCTCATCCGTATAGTCAGGGACAGGGATACCCAAAGCTCCGCCACGATTCATCTCCACCGCCACATCAACAGCCTGCAACACCTGTCCCGTTGTAATACCGGCCAAAATAAAGTTACCCTTGTCCAAAGCCTCGGGACGCTCCGTACTCGTACGGATACAAACAGCAGGGAAAGGATAACCGATTGAAAGGAAATAGCTGCTCTCTTCAGGCAGGGTGCCCGAATCTGAAACTACAGCAAAAGCATTCATCTGAAGATGGTTATAATCATGAAAGCCCAAAGGTTGGTGCTGGATCACCCGCTCGTCAAATGTAAAACCACGTTGTTCGATGAATTTCCTGGATCGCGGATGGCAAGAATAGAGAATAGGCATATCATATTTTTTTGCCATATCATTAACCGCATTCATCAGATTGAAGAAATTCTTCTCCGTATCGATATTCTCTTCACGATGGGCGGACAGAAGAATATATTTTCCTTTTTCCAGTTTTAGTTTTTCCAAAATATCACTCCCCTTGATCTGTTCCAGATTGTTATGCAGAACTTCAGCCATGGGTGAACCGATCACATAAGTACGTTCCTTAGGAGTACCCGCAGCATTCAGGTAACGGCGGGCATGCTCGGAGTAGCAAAGGTTCACGTCAGCAGTCACATCGACAATCCTCCGGTTCGTCTCTTCAGGAAGGCATTCATCAAAACAGCGGTTACCCGCTTCCATATGAAAGATAGGGATATGAAGACGCTTGGCACCAATAACGGAAAGGCAGGAATTGGTATCACCTAGTACGAGAACCGCATCAGGACGCATCTCTGCCATAAGTTGGTAAGACTTCGCGATAATATTGCCGATAGTCTCACCAAGGTCCTTTCCTACAGCATTCAGGTAGTAGTCAGGTTCACGAAGCCCCAGGTCTTCAAAGAACACCTGATTCAGGGAGTAATCATAATTCTGACCTGTATGTACCAGTACCTGATCGAAATATTGGTCACAACGTTTGATGATGGCAGACAAGCGGATAATCTCCGGACGGGTGCCTATGATAGTCATTAATTTAAGCTTGCTCATTTCAGTTTATAGTTTTCATGGTTATCACAAGGGTCAAAGTAAGTATCACCGTCAGAAGGGTCATACCATTCATTGATCCAGAACTGGGTATAGAGTTCTTCATCCCCGATATTGGTGATGTTATGGGTATACCAGACGGGCATATCCACATAACAAGGCTCACTGCCATCCAGATAGAAGTTCAGGATTTCATCCGTACCTATCTTACGCAACTGAATACGGGCTTTTCCGCGGATAACGGTAAAACGTTCGATCTTGCGGGTATGATAATGATTGCCGCGTGTGATACCGGGAACCGTAGTGGAAAAAGAGACTTGTCCGCCAATACCCAATTTTACTGTTTCCACAAACATGCCGCGTGGGTCTTCGTGTTTTACCAGCTTACGGGGATAGACGG
Organism: Bacteroides sp. FSHCM14E1; assembly: GCF_019633785.1. Lineage (NCBI taxonomy): Bacteria > Pseudomonadati > Bacteroidota > Bacteroidia > Bacteroidales > Bacteroidaceae > Bacteroides > Bacteroides sp. FSHCM14E1. The sequence continues at coordinate 19,220 of NZ_JADKYL010000017.1, read as the reverse complement.
AAACAAAGTCAATATAACCGCAGAAAGTATTGAAAAGATTCACTTCATTCTTATCTTTTAGGACAGGAATGATACCCTGATCAAAATAGAGGAATTTAAAATTTTCCAATAAACCTAATATCGTAGTTACCTTCTTCTCAAAGTCATAAGGAACTGAATCACGTTCAATCACCGGAACAGCATTTAAAGCGGCTTCGCGTATCTTCCCAATGATATGTTTACAGAGATTACCCACATAGATAAGATTCACCACACTGTCCTGAAGGACCTTAGGAGTTTCCCCATGAGTCAATTTATAGCAGAAAGTAGCGATGAAAGAGTTATAGTTGGGACGGCCAAAAGGACCGTACACATTGGGAACGACCATACCGGTAAAACTGGCATGGTTCCGTCCCGCCCACTCTTCAAGCAGCCTACGTCCTTCTCGTTTGGAACGTCCGTATTCATTGTCGCGTTCCTCCTGCGTAGAAGAAGAGAATAGCACATGTGGAGTTACCTTCTCAGCTTCCATGGCGGATATCAACCGGCTTACCAGGCAGATGTTCGTATCATAAAGCACCCGGGCATCCGGGTGGCGGTTCATAGCGGCCAGATGCACGATAACATCACATTCACGCACAAAAGAACGCAATTTTTCCTCGCTCTGAAAATAGGGGTCTTCAAAGGGGATACGCAGGAATTCATCAGGGAACAGGCCGAGCTCATTGTAGAGATGGGTACCCACAAAGCCGGGCTGGCCCGTTATGCCAACTCGTATCATAAAATCATTAAGTTTTTTAAGAATGAGAAAGAATTAGAGATGAAGGTCTTCGCGGATAAAGGAAAGCTTCAGAAGAAGTTGCTTCATGTTTTCCACATCCAGACGGTGGGTGTTATGGGAGTGGTAGTCTTCTATACGGGAGACTTCCTCACTACCTTCCACAAAGAATTTGTCATAGTTCAGGTCGCGGGTATCACAGGGGATACGGTAGTAATCACCCATATCGATGGCCTTGGACATCTCTTCACGGGTCACCAGCGTTTCATACAGCTTCTCTCCGTGACGGGTACCGATGACCCTGATATCAGCAGTACTATGATACAACTCTTTCAGCGCATCAGCCAAGACATCCAGTGTAGCGGCAGGAGCTTTCTGGACAAAAAGGTCACCGTTATGGCCGTGTTGAAAGGCATACAGTACTAAGTCTACGGCATCATCGAGAGTCATCATGAAACGGGTCATGTTGGGGTCCGTTATAGTAATAGGATTGTTTCCCTTCATTTGTTCCACCCATAAAGGGATCACAGAACCACGGCTGGCCATTACATTACCATAACGGGTACAACAGATGGTAGTAGCACCATCCTTTCCCAATTGACGCCCTTTGGCAATGGCGACTTTTTCCATCATGGCTTTGCTGATGCCCATGGCGTTGATGGGATAAGCGGCTTTATCTGTGGAAAGGACCACGACATTCTTTACACCATGTTCAATGGCCGAATCAAGGACATTCTCTGTACCAAGGACATTGGTACGAACAGCCTGCGTGGGAAAGAATTCGCATGAGGGAACTTGCTTCAAGGCAGCGGCATGGAAGATATAATCCACACCGGTCATTGCACCATCAACGGAGCGTTTGTCACGCACATCCCCGATGTAAAACTTTACTTTGGGATTCTGCAAGTGATGACGCATGTCATCCTGCTTTTTCTCATCTCTGGAAAATATGCGAATTTCCTTGATATCAGAATCAAGAAAACGACGTAATATAGCATTACCAAAGGAACCCGTTCCACCAGTAATTAATAAAATTTTGTCTTGAAATATAGACATAGTTATTTGTAAATAGATATTTTAGAAAGTTCCTTTAATGCTTTTATTTTTCTGTTCATTCATAGCATAAGCGTTGACGTGAATCGCCAATTCAATTTGAGCTCTATCATAATCTTCTGGAATACCAATATCAATGAAGTAGCCCTTCAAAGCAACCCCATAAAGACAACCGATTTCACAACATTTCTCTTGCATGATGGCAGTCTCAAAGGAGAAAAACTGTGGTTGGCCTTCAAAGAGACTATCTTCTTTGGCGAGTACATACACACCACCATTAATTTCACCTTCTTTACATGGTTGCTTTTCTGTAAATTTTAAGACACGTCCATCAATTCTTGTAACTACAGTACCATATCGTTCAAAGTTCTTCATTAGTTTTAACGCAATGGTAATCTTTGCTTCTGGATGGTTCTTATGAACTGCTATAAGTGTATTGAGATCTACGTCGAAGAAAGTATCTCCATTCAAAACGATAACTTTTTCATCTTTAACTAATGACATCGCAAGTTTGATACCACCACCAGTACCCAGAGGCTCCTTCTCCACAGAATAATCAAAGCTGAAAGGGAATTCATCTTGCACTGTATCAATCCATTTGTAAATTGCCTCACGTAAGTATCCCACAGATAATATAACACGGTCAACATCATAACGAGTCAAGTATTTAAGCAAATACCAAAGAAATGGCTTTCCTGAAACTGGAGCCATACACTTAGGAACTTCGCTAACAACTGAACGCAAGCGAGTTCCAAGACCACCTGCAAGAATTATCACTTCCATATTTTAATTATCAAATGTTTCAGATTAATAATCTCAGTAACTAAATACTGTCCCGTAATGATACGTCCTTTCTTGGCGAATAAACCTGAGGAGCATAATAGAGTACTTGAGCACCTCCTGTTTCAAACTTAAATGGGACAATCATCAGCTTATTCATTGCATTGACAAGTGCAGACTGTTTCTCTTTCTCGCAATAGAACAAGAAGAAGCCACCACCACCAGCACCAAGAAGTTTTCCCCCCAAGGCACCAGCTTTGATAGCTATATCATATAGCTCATCTATATTTCCATTACTTACCTTCGCACCTGTTCCCCTCTTTAATTTCCAAGTGGTGTCGAGCAGTTTACCGAACTCACTGAGTGAAGTGTTCTCGTCACAAAGGATTTTTTCTGCTTCATCAACCAACTGCAGCATATCAAGCAACTGTTGTGTCTTATCAACAGGCTTTGCAAATGTGTCAGCCTGAATCTCTGATGAGAGCCGCTGGATACCTGTATAGAACAATAAAAGATTTTCATCAAGTTCATACTTACGTTCAGGTGAAATGACAATAGGACGAACTGTAAAATCTCCATCCTTGAAGTCTATACGGTTCAAACCACCATAAGCAGCAGCTACCTGATCCTGCCAACCTCCGTGTTCCTGAAGGACATCACGCTCAACATGGATTGCCTCTTGAGCCAATTGCCGATAGCTTATCCTCCTCCCTTTCAAGGCACAGAAAGCATTGAGCATACCTACGGCAAAGGTTGAGCTTGTACCCAAACCTGTACGAGCCGGGAGATCTCCTTCATAAGTCAACCGAATTTCGTGAATATCGTGTAAACGCATACACTCACGAATAAGTGGATGCTCTATATCCTCAATGTTGTTTACACGCTCGAAACGATTGTACACAAGCTCCGAAATATATGGATGGAATGGAGGCATGTGACGTACATTCACATAGCAATATTTATCAAAGGTTGTGCTGATAACAGCACCACCATGTTCATTAAAAAAAGTAGGTATGTCCGTACCTCCTCCAAAGAAAGACATACGAAATGGAGTCTTTGTAATTATCATATTTACCAGATTTTATCCAAAGAATTTTTCCTCAAGCATGAGACAGAGACAATGATATACGGGAAGATGCAGTTCTTGAATTTTATAGGTTTCAGTCTCCGGTACTCGTATGCAGACATCAGCAAATTTCATTAGCTTACTCTCCTTTGAACCAGTCAAACCAATAATTTTCAGACCTCGAGCCTTGGCTGTAATGGCAGCATAAAGAATATTCGCAGAATTACCACTAGTAGAAATACCAAGGAAACAGTCATCTTGCATTCCATAACCGTTTACCTGCTGAGCGAACACAAGCACAGGCTCATTATCGTTCATAAAAGCAGTAGAAAGCGAAGAATGTGCAGTGAGCGTGATTGCAGGAAGAGCACCCTGTAAATGTTCAGCTAGTATTGCACCCATCTCAGAATCTATGTTTTTGATAGCCTCAACTTGAGCAGCATACAGCTTGCGTTTCAACTTGAACTCCTTCATCAGTTCCCCCACAATATGTTCCGAATCAGACGCACTACCTCCATTACCACAAACCAACAATTTGCCTCCTTTTGTGTAAGCGTCTTCCAAAATATCATAAGCCTTGATAATATCCTCCTTGCATGTAATGAGTTTGGGATAGCGGTCGATAAGCGTATCGACATGTTTCATCAGTTTGTTGTCCATAATCTTGGCGTTTTCACATTTATACAGTTTGAAATGCATGTTAAGTTTAGACCTCAACCCAATAATATTTATTGCCCTCACGTTTTAGAGAATCAATCTTAATTCCTTTGATTTTGCAATTCTTTGCAAATTCCATGTCCACATCACCATCACCTACCATTAGTGTCTTTGCAGGATCTACATCAGGATAGTCGCGAATAATGTCATCAAACATTCCTCTTCCTGGTTTTCTACGAGAATCTTCTTCAGTAAGTGCAGTACAATAATAGATACCATCTATACGTCCACCGACTTCCTCAATCTCCTCAATCATATGTTTATGAATATCGGCAAGGTCTTCTTCAGTATATTGACCTTTACCGATTCCGCGTTGATTAGTAACTATAAAGATGTGGATGAAGTGTTTTGCAAATTTGGGCATCACATCCAATACTCCAGGGATAAATTCAAACTCCTTCCATTTTCGCACATAATCTCCTATAATGTGAATATTGAGAGTCCCGTCTCTATCCAAAAGAAGTGTTTCAAAACCTTTAAACTCGATTTCAGTTAATTTCATAAATTATTTCAACACTGCGCCTACAGTACTCTTGAAGTTATTAACTCTGCAAGTATTATCAAAAGTGGAATATACTCGCTCATGCATTTTATTGATATCCTCAACTGTAATCGACATAATTCTTTCATAAATATCAGTTTCAACGGTATCTATCGAGTAATCAAACTTAGTTATATCTACCAAAACTCCATCTTTGCATATAACATCAGCTAAACCTCCACGACCAGAATGAATTGCAATACAGTCTGCGGCAACAGCTTCTAAGGCTGCAAGGCCAAAGCCTTCATATTGTGATAACTGAAAATAATATCGGCATCTTTTCAGCTTATCAATCTTATAATCTTCACTAACTTCACCCGTAATGATTACATTATCAGTCAACTCCAATTTCTTCACAAGCGTCTCAACGTATGGTGTACCTTTGCCTTTTCTTCCCATTATATAATATTTAGAATTCTTAAACTCTGGAAATTGCAATAGGACTTTAAAATAGTACAATGAGATATCAACCCCCTTCCTTTTCAAATTACTCTCTGCCCCCATCCAACAAATTGTAGCAAAATCATTAGATTTATTCAAAAAGGAACAGGAATAACGGGATAATTCTATAGCTTGCGGAGAATAACATAAGTTTCTATGGTCTTTAATCAAGCTTATTTTATTAATGTTTGCTATGTCTGATTTCGACTCAATCAGGCACCAATCCGCAATCAAACGGGATAATTTAAATAAAACAACTTGAATTAAATAGGTTTTCGTAGAAACAAGGCTCTTCTCCATGGCATCAATACCTCCTGTAAAAAAAACCTTCTTACCTCTAATTTTTGCAATATAAGAAGGTAGTACGCTTTTGCGATAAAAAAAACTAAAAATCGCATCATAGTCGCGTGTCCACGCATCCATTATATTGTTCGTAAGAACTACATTATAGCCAATTTGCTTCAAAACATCCACTGTGTTTACATAAAACTTCTGAGTATCAAATAGAGACATATCATCTACTGATGAATAAAATAATATAGTCTTCATCCTCTTTTAAAAACCAAAATATAAAATGCTTTTACAAACAAAGTGCAATACTTTTTTGTCTTAAAGAAATGTATCAATCTTGACTTACAACTATTAGGTTTTACCATTTGTAAAAACTCACATACAGATGAATTCATATTACAATTTCTGCTGCTTTGCTGAGAATGTACCCTGTAAAAAAACTTAGCTGCATCCATATAAATGAAACTTACATTATCATCAAATACCATATGATAAAATAGACCATAGTCGTCAGAACCTTTATTAGATAGCACGGGAAAACCTCCGTTTCTTGTATATGCGTCTTTCGAGATAATAACCTGACCAGGTGAGTAAGCAATATTATTAAGCATAAGTGGCCATAATTCTTTTACAGTTCTACTTTTCACATAGAGGCATTTCAATATATAGGTATAAGCTTTCCTTATTTGACCGGTTTTCTGCATAAAAAAGTAAGGTTTAAAAAGGTACATATCAAATTCAGACACATAAGTTATTAGTTCTGTATAATAATTCTCAGATATGTAATCGTCCTGATCGATAAAATGCAAGTACTTGCTTTGTGCAAGAGAAGCACCTATGTTTCTGCTAAAAGCTTGTCCCCTATTCTCAATATTTTCCTCATAAACAACGTATTTCTGTAATCTGTGTTTTTTACAAATATCAAGCACCAATTTTCTAGAAATTCTCTTTCTGTCATCATTTACTATTATTAACTCAAAATTATCACCAAGACAAGGAATAGCTATAAATAGTGATTCAAGGAGCTCTTCGAAATATTGTAAATTCTTGTTTTGGGTAAGTCCGTAAATAGGGACTATGCAACTAATAGACTTTATCATAATATTAGTAAGCGTCCAAAACATGGTATGCACCTTTCAGGCGAGTGCCAGTAGGCACCCGTCACTTGTCTTGGACATTAAGTTTTAATTTGTTTTCACTAATTGGTTAGACTGATTGTCATCGGTAGCAGGTTTTCATAATCCGTTCGACCCTTCTGGATCTCCGTCATGTTTGCAGAAGAAAGATCGGAAGCTGATTCCCGTCTGCTTGCAGGTTTCAATAAAGGTATTATAAACTGCCGATCGTAAAGTTCCTTTCGTACTACAGAAGAACAGACTGCTTTTTCTCTGAACAGTCAAAGGATGTATCGCCCGTTCGGCAGCAAGATTATCTATCGTATACTCACCGTCTTTGCGATAAGCAAAAAGCTGATTCCAAAACTTATGGAGATAATTCAAAGCCGTTCGCATTAAATCACTCATACCCTCTTCAGGTAATGCAAGCAAATCATAAAGTTCACTCCGCAAAGCATTAACGATCCCATTCGTATAAGTATCGTTGCACTTTTCCTTAGTCTTACTTGCCGTCAAATTAGACCTTCGGTAGTCATCCTCACGTTTATAAAGCTTGGCCATTTGCTCCAAAAAGAAACGGGCTTTCTCACAGCCCTGATTTATAGAATTATTCGAAATTTCTTTGGGTTCACCCTCAATCTTGTAAAGAAACCATAACTTTTCAAAATCACTGCTACTATACATAAAATTATTGTTTAAGTGTGCAGTAAAGGTAAAGATCAAATCTAAACTGGTCAAGACGTCAGTTTTGGACGCTTACACAATATTAAAATGTAAAAAAAGTATCAAATACAGCTTCTATAAATGTATTCTGATATGGATTTATAAAATACCAATCTGGTCTAAATTGAAGTACTACGAACATTTGCAGAAAAGACCCCGTTAATATTATTTTTTTATATAGCCTTGCATTTTTTCGGTTTTTCATATTCTTTAAGAGATTAGGTATATAGATAATTTCCATAATAGAAAACATTATAACAAATCGAGTTATCATCATTATATTAATAGCCATAATAGACATTATCACTGCTAGAATTATACACCAAATGTAATATTTTTCGTGCCCTTCTATATATTCTATTTTTTTAGGTATTTGTCTTAATGCAAAAACTGCAAAAACAAAATTGACAAAAAAAAGTAAATAATTGGCAATGGCAGATTGATAAAATTCGCCAAAACCATTATCATAACTTGCATAGCGTGCATTCACCAATATAAGTAGTGAAAATAAAGAGTTAAAAGCAAATGATGCACCAATAAATGGCAGTGATATTAATACAATCTTTGTTATTGAAAGTCTAAATGGGTAAATGAAATAAATTAAAAAAAAGAAATATGCCGAGAAATGAAATAGAGAAGCAAAGAAAACCACCAAAGAAAATTTCAAGAATTTTCTGTTTACGACATAATCTGTAGCCATTAACAATATCGATAAAGCCATACTAAACCGCATCAAATTCATTCCACCAAAGAAGAAAAGCAGTGTTATATATAGTAAGATGCTCATACAAGGATCTTTTGATTTTCTATACACAAAAACGACTACAGGCAGATTAATTATAATAGAACTTACCAAAAGTAATATTTGCGGATCTTTACTAATATAAGATAGACAATGACAAAACAAATAAAAACCGACTTCGTGTTGATATGTCATCACGATGCTTTCGAAGTTCAGATTACTTAGCTCTATGAATAAGTCGCAATAATATCTAGTATCAGAGCCCTCTTTATCTATTACTCTAAATCCAGATATAAACACTAATTCCCAGAATGCAATTGTTAGGTATTTTTTCTTATTTTGAATAGCCTTTCCTTGCAACCACAACAAAAATAAAAGTATTATAAAATATATACTCATTAGAGTTAATGTAAATTATATTTATTACACATCATATATGCATGTATTTTTGTAGCATAAATTATAACAATCATAAAACCAATCCCAAAAGTTTCCGCTCCTTGACAAGTTTAGATCACACTCAGTTTTGCCGTAAGTGTCCAAAACATGGCATTCACCTTTCAGGCGAGTGCCAGTAGGCACCCGTCACTTGTCTTGGACATTAAGTTTTAATTTGTTTTCACTAATTGATTAGACTGATCGTCATCGGTAGCAGGTTCTCATAATCTGTTCGCCCCTTCCGGATCTCCGGCATGTACTTGTAGAAGAAAAATCGGAAGCTGATTCCCGCCTGCTTGCAGGTTTCAACAAAGGTATTATAAACTGCCGATCGTAAAGTTCCTTTCGTACTACAGAAGAACAGACTGCTTTTTCTCTGAACAGTCAAGGGGCATATCGCCCGTTCGGCAGCAAAAACCACTGCTACTGTACATAAAATTATTGTTTAAGTGTGCAGCAAAGGTAAAGATCAAATCGAAACTGGTCAAGATGTCAGTTTTGGACGCTTACAAATCAATTCCTAATGTATGTGTAAAAATACTATTAATACAATTTAAAGTAAGTTCTATTGTATTATAGTTCACAATTATAGCAGAAACATCCATATAAACAGACAATTAATTTATTATTACCTTAGGATACCAATTCAAAATCCTTCGGATTAAAGGACGAAAGCATCTAAGAAGATATGTAAACCTATAACATAAAGGGATACGGCATGGCAAAGCAGGCTTCAAGTTAGAATACAATTCTGCATATTGAGATTTCCTGTTCAAGCCTTCTATTAACTCTACTGTAGTTTTACGGGCTTGTGTTCCAATTCTTTTTCTTAAATCTTCATCTTTACCTAATAAAGTTGCATATTTTACTATTTCATCATATGTCTCAGCTATAAACCCATTTTCTCCATGTATAAAACGTTCTTTAGGAGCTTCTGAACCATAATAAACTACAGGTTTATTCATTAACATAGCTACCCCCAAATTAGCATCTATTGAAGCGTGGCTATCCACAGGTATCTGATAAAGACAAACATCAAAAGTCGCACAAACCTTTAACCATTCTTCATAAGGTAATAAATCATATATAATAATATCACTTCTGCCTTTTGCTTTTCGACGAACCCAATTATCACCCTTAGGAATACCAACTATACAAAATATTTTATTGGAAATGGAGATTCGGTCAAAAATATCAATCATATTTAATGGACATTTGGGCAAAGAAGTCCCTCTGCCGAAAATTATAGGTCCGTTTTCATTTCTCTTGAATGAAATTCCAGATGTTTGCTCACAAAGTCCAGGATCCCCACTAAAATATATTTGTTTTCTTCTTTCCTGGGGTATAAATCTAATAATCGAATCATTATATGAAGCTTTGTCTATCAAGACAATATAGGACGAGTGTTGAATTTCAAAAGGACTTAAAAGCAAACTTTTGAATGAAGGGCGTTGACAGACGGTAGTCAACACAGGGATTTGCAATGACATCTGTATTGCAGATCTTATTACACGATAAAAAATATCCGAATTTCGAGCTTTAAAGTAATGTATACAACTAAATGACTTCTTTCTTAAATAATCCGTAATAGAATTGACTTCATCAAATTGTCTGATATGTAAATCTATATCTGAACTTACTTTCCACCTACAGAGAATATCATAATCATCAATAAAGGTACTATTCCTAATAAATTCATTCAATGCACTGGATGCTCCATCACCAATTTTATAATATGAGATTAAAAAAAGTACTTTCATCTGATTTCGCATAATAAAAAGTGTCCTATTCAAAGTACATAGTATCAGCTATTCTACTAATATCATCCTTAGACAAAGAATAATATAGCGGTAGACAAAGAATTCTCCTTGATATATCTTCAGATATGGGCATTTCTGTATAAGGAAGCTGTTTCATGAACGTATTGACAGATGGATAAAAATATCTTCTCGGAAAAATACCATTCTGATTCAGCCTATGCTCTACGGATAATAATATTTCTTCTGTAGGAAAGATCACTGGAAAATAGCTATAGTTACAATCCTGATTAATCCGTTGGAATTTTAACTCCGAATAACGAGAGAGCAACTCTTTATATAGAAAATACTTTTCTTTCCGGTCATCTAAAGCTGACTGCAAAAGTTTTAGATTAGCAATACCAATGGCCGCATGGACTTCGGTCATCTTCCCATTTGTTCCATCATCAATGACTTCTTTTCCATCATCAAAACCAAAGAAGCGAAGTCTCTTCAACTTCTCATGCAACCCGTCGTCCACAGCAAAGCAAGCTCCACCTTCCGCTGTATTCAACATTTTCGTAGCATGAAAACTTGTTGTAGAAATATCTCCATACTCAAAAATTGATCTACCATTATAATTCACACCAACGGCATGTGCCGCATCATAAATTACCTTTAGGTCATTACGTCGTGCTATTTCCTCTATCTTCTCAATATCACATGGATTGCCAAATACATGTACCGGTAATATAGCACAAGTATGTTCGGTTATCTTTTCTTCTATTTTATCCGGGTCAATATTTAAAGTCTCCGGATCAATATCTACAAAAACTGGGGTACACCCTTCCCACATAATGGAACTAATGGTTGCAATAAATGTAAAAGGAGTAGTGATAACTTCCCCCTTCAGCCCTAATGCTTTAATTGCCATCTGTATAGCTATAGTGCCATTTGTGACTGTCACTACATTTTTAAGATTCAGAAATTCTGCAACTTCTTTCTCAAAACGTTGTACCAGCGGACCGTTATGAGTCATAACACCACGTTCCCAAACTCCTTCCAACAATGCATTGACATCACTCAACGAAGCTAATGTGGGCATTGTAACATAAATATTATTATTCTTCATGGCAATACTGTTTTATTTGACATAAATAGTAAGACTGAGCTAAATTCTGAGCATATTCCTGTTCATATTCTCGTTTATCAAGACATTGGGCAACATATTTCAACATATTATCGAAATGATCGTCTTTAGGTAAATTAAACTCTTCTTTATACCCTTGTTTTTCCAGAATTATAATGGGGTTAAGATCCATAGGAGCGGTAAATGCCCGAGTTACAATAAGTTTGCCTGTACTACCCCATATTTCATAATTACATTGATAATAATTATCAAAACCAAAAGCAAGCTCCGCTACAATTCCATCATTACAATGGAAATAAGCTCCTCCCCAAATATCGACTTCAGCACCAAAAGGTCTAAACAGAGATGCGGCCCTTAAACTGAAGGTATATTCAGGCAATATTACTTGCATAGCCTTCACTGTATATGCACCCGCATCCAATAGCGCCCCACCACCCAATTTTCGAGAATATCGTATATTACTGGAATCAGCAAAAGGAGGAAAACCAAAAGAGCTCCTAAAACATCTAATATCACCGATCTCATTCCGTTGTAAACAATCGCGCACCCATTGATGCTGTGAATGAAAACGAAACTGAAAATTTTCAATCAATAATAATCCATTTTTACGAGCGATCTGTACCAACTCCTCTACCTCTCCATAATCAGCGGCTAAAGATTTCTCACTTATTACATGTTTATGCCGATGTAGCGCTTTCATTACCCACTCGTAATGTAGCCCGGTTGGAAGCGGAATATATACTAAATCAATATTAGGATCCTCCAAAAGCTCTTCATAACCTCCATATGCCTTACAGCTATATTGCCCTGCCAGTTCCTTTGCTTTGTCAAGTTGCCGACTGGCTACAGCCAATATCTGAAAGCGGTCTGCTTTAAGAAATGCCGGAAGTAAAGAACGAATTGCTATATTTGCACATCCCAATACTCCCACTTTATATATATTTTCCATGCCTTTAATTATGTAAATAGTTCAGAGCAGCAATCAAACTTCTGGATTGGATATTGAAATAATTATTAAAACGAAGGAATTGATAAATTTGTCCTAAAGTCATCCAAGTGTAATGCTTCGGGAGATCCAAAGAGAACGAATCATCAGCCTCAACTAACAAATTACGATTTTGTTCTTTATAAAAACGTCCTCCTTCTTCTGATTGCAATGTATCGTAGACGATTTGCTCTTTAGAAACATTCAATACATAATCAAGAAAAGGTGGTCGGACTAATTGAGGATTATTAATATCTCCAGTCAAACATTGAACAGTAGGTGCTAACTCCAATACATCAAAATTTCCACATTCCAGTTTTGCCTGTATCAGAAAATGATAAACTCCATCTATTTTTTTTAAAATGAAAGCACAAATTCCCCGCTGCATAGGTTGTATCAAAGGCTGACACCAAGAAGAGACTTCGCGATTGGATATGGTGACTTTAACCCCAATCACTCTAAAAAATTTATTATCTTTTCTCGATATTTCGTCAGGCAATATTTGCCAATCATTCATTTTCGATAAAGGATAAGGGTGAACCCACAAATCATATTTTGATTTTAAAGATGAAAGCCAAGACAGATGTTCCTCCATGGAATAGTAGCAATGATTGGTTACAGAAGAAAGTATCATACCCTTACCTAAAGAAGACATGCACTCAATATCATCAGTAGGGGACAAAAAATCACTAACTTTCAACCCTGATAACACAGTACGTGTATCCATATTCACCATATTATCATAACGCATCAACTCCTTTATTTGTCCCAATGTCATCCAACGGAAATCTTCATGTAACTCAACGTCACTTTCTACTTTAATAATAATATTTCGATTCCTTTTTCTCAAGAACCGGGCTCCTTGCTCTGATTGTAACTGATCCAGTATTATCTGCTTGGGAGTGGCATTTACAAAATAGTCTAAATAGTTAGGCTTTAAACCTTTATGAATCTGAAGATAATTACTTTTAGTAGCTTGTAAAGTGGGTGATATCTGCACACAATTTACATTTCCCGGCTCTATCTTAGCTTGCATCAAAAAATAAAGTATCCCATTAAATTCTTTTGTGAGAATACCTAAATAACCTATTTCCGGTTGATTAATAATCGGTTGGGTCCATTTTCTTATATCTCCATAATCTGTTTCTACTTGAATACCCTCAATTGAAAAGAAACGTCCGGATACATGCTTCAATGTTCCATTCTCATCTGTTTCCCAACCTTCCAACGAAGAAAAAGGAATCGAGTCAACTTGAACTTTTACAGTTTTATTGCGAGAATCAATCCAATTTTTTATCTCTTCTATTGAATTTATCGTGTGACGAACCGTCAACAAAGATTTAATTATCATAAGTGCTTATGAGTTCTTTCTTATTATAGATAGTATGATTCGACGTATTTCTTTATACTCCTCCAACCGCATTCTTTCATAAGCCACGATGGCTAACAGAATCCCAACAGATACCTGAAGTAATAAAGTCACCCAATAATTAAAATGTAAGAAAGTGATTCCCCACATTAATAATGCCACAAGGGAAGAAACAAGAAAACAAGGAAATATATCTTTAACCTGTTTTACAGTAGAATAATCTATTAATCTTCCAGAATAGTAACTATTTAAAATATAAGATACTAATGAAATGCAAACAGCACCCCATAACATATAGTTGATACCCCAGAATATTCCGATCATAATTGGGATAACAGCAATTATTTTTTTTACAATTTCCAATTTTAGAAATAAACCGGAATAGCCTCTTACCTGTAAAATATTTAAATTTATAGCATGCAATGGATAAAGCATCTCTGAAAAACATATAATCTGTAAAAACGGAACAGCCATCAACCACTTTTCTCCGATCAGAATAACAATCAATGGTTTTGCTATGGCTGCAAGACCAAACATCAAGGCAAATGTTATTAACATAGTAACCTTTATTATTTTGCGATAAGCATCCCGTAGCCGTTCCGGCTCTTCTTGAATAGAACTAAGTACCGGATAGCTAACTCGCTGGACCACAGAAGTTAAATTACTAGAGAATATTGTAGAAAACTGTTCTGCACGCGTATATTGCCCTAATTGAGTTGCACTGTAGTAACGACCGATCACTATATAATATACATTCTTATAAAAAACATCGATAAGCCCTGATAATAGCAGTTTAGAACCAAAACCAAATAAGTCTTTAAAACTCTTATATGAAAATTCCCATAATGGTCGCCATTTCCCATAAATCCATAAAAGGACTGAGTTAAAAAAATGACGGGATAACTGTTGCCCCACCAAACTCCAAACTCCACAATGATATAGAGCCATTGTAATGCCAACGCCACCACTTACAAGAGAAGCTATCAATGAGACTTTTGTCTGTGTTTTAAAATCAATATTTCTAACCAACACGGTACGTTGTATGATAGAACAAGAATTTATGATCAAAACCAGTCCTAAAACCCTGATAACAGGTATAAGCAACGATTCCGAGAAAAAGCGACTAATAGCCGGTGCACATATCCAAAGAAGAATATAAAGACAGATGGAAATAACTATATTAAAGTAAAACACAGTATTATAATCAGTATCCTTAACATCTATCTTGCGAATTAGAGCGCTCGAAAAGCCACTGTCAATAATAGAATTTGATATCGCTATAAAGATAGCAATCATAGCCATGACACCATATTCCTCCGGTGAGAGTATACGAGCCAAAATCAAACCTACAAGAAAGGATACTCCCGAACCTGAAATATTATCAGCGAAACTCCACCATACCCCTTTGATAGTTTTATCTTTTAGTGTTCCCGACACGATGCTACTATCCTTTGTACATCATTTTATAATACTCTTCGTACTCTCCAGTCGTAATAGCATCCATCCACTCTTGGTTATCCAGATACCAACGAACCGTTCGTTCTATTCCTTCCTCAAACTGTAAATTAGGCTCCCACCCCAATTCTTCTTTCAATTTTGTAGAATCAATAGCATAACGCAAATCATGTCCGGCACGATCCGCAACATAAGTGATCAGATGTTCACTGATTCCTTCTGCATTGCCTAACAAACGATCGACAGTTTTTATAATTACTTTTATCAAATCAATATTCTTCCATTCATTAAAGCCACCAATATTATAAGTATCAGCAATCTTTCCTTTATGAAAAATCAGATCAATGGCACGGGCATGATCTTCTACATATAGCCAGTCACGCACATTCTCCCCCTTACCATACACGGGTAATGGTTTGCCTTGTCGAATGTTGTTAATGAAAAGTGGAATCAATTTTTCCGGGAATTGATAAGGCCCATAATTATTCGAACAATTTGTCACAATGGTTGGCATACCATAAGTATCATGGTAAGCCCGAACAAAATGATCACTACTTGCTTTACTAGCTGAATAAGGACTATGTGGATCATATTTAGTAGATTCCGTAAAATATGTACCATCAGACCTCAATGCACCGTATACCTCATCGGTAGAAATATGATAAAAACGCTTTCCATCATACTTCTCCGGACACTCCTCCCACATTAGCCTGGCTGCCTGTAATAGGCAAAGAGTACCCATTACATTAGTACGAGCAAAGATAAGCGGATCTTTAATGGAGCGATCTACATGACTTTCGGCCGCCAAATGAATAATTCCGTCAATTTTATATTCAGAAAAAATATCTATCAGTTTATCAAAATCACAAATATCAGCTTTGATAAAAGTATAGTTAGATGCACTTTCCACATCATGCAGATTAGCAAGATTACCAGCATAAGTTAGTTTATCTAAATTGATAATACGATATTCTGGATACTTATTTATAAAAAGCCGAACAACATGAGAACCAATAAATCCGGCACCACCAGTAATAAGGATATTGCGTTTAAATGCCATATTAATAAAGTTTATCATGATAATCAAATAACCAATCAGTATCTTTTAAAGCTGAATGACAAGAATCTTTCTCTGATAAAACGACTTTCTCCATTGGTATTTTCCAGTCAATACCTAAATCAGGATCATTCCAAGCAATAGCTCCTTCACACTGAGGAGCATAAAGATTATCACATTTATACTGAAAAACCACTTCTTCACTTAAGACAGAAAAACCATGAGCAAAGCCACGAGGAATAAAAAGCTGACGATGATTATCTTCAGTAAGTTCTACAGATACATGCTTGCCAAAAAAAGGAGAATTTCTACGTATGTCTACCGCTACATCAAGAACAGCGCCTTTCACAACCCGAACCAATTTACTTTGTGCAAAAGGTGGTTTCTGAAAATGCAGACCACGAATCACTCCATAACTCGACTTAGATTCATTATCCTGGACAAACATCGTTTTACAAACTTTCTCTACAAATATATCTTGATTAAAAGATTCAAAGAAATGACCGCGTTCATCACTAAACAAACGAGGTTCAATAATCATAACACCTTTTATATCAGTTTCTATTATATTCATTATTAGTCTGCAGCTAATTCATCAATTACTTTCAAAAGGTACTGCCCATATTGGTTTTTCAACATAGGCTGAGCCAATTTCTTCATTTTATCAGAATTAATCCACCCCTGACGAAATGCAATGCCTTCCAGACATGCTATTTTCAACCCTTGACGTTTTTCAATCACTTCGATAAAGGTACTTGCTTCACTCAAAGAGTCGTGCGTACCTGTATCCAGCCAAGCAAAACCACGTCCCAGAGTCTGCACCTTCAACTCTTTATCATTGAGAAAATGTTGATTGACAGTTGTTATTTCCAATTCACCCCGGGCAGAAGGTTTTATGTTCTTAGCAACTTTCACAACCTTATTAGGATAAAAATAAAGTCCAACAACGGCATAATTGCTTTTAGGCACTTTTGGCTTTTCTTCAATGGAAAGACAATTACCTCTTTTATCAAACTCCGCAACCCCATAACGCTCCGGATCATTCACCCAATAACCAAACACAGTGGCTTTTTGCTTTTCATCAGCAACACGGACTGCCTCTTTTAACATAGCCGAAAAGCCATTACCATGAAAAATATTATCACCTAAGACTAAACATACTGAATCATCACCAATAAATTTCTCACCAATAATAAAAGCTTGTGCTAAACCATCAGGAGAAGGTTGTTCCGCATATTCAAATCGCACTCCATAATCAGAACCGTCACCCAGCAAACGTTGAAAGCCGGGTAAATCGTATGGAGTGGAGATAATCAAGATCTCACGAATCCCTGCCAACATGAGTACAGAGATAGGATAATAGATCATCGGCTTATCAAATATCGGAAGCAACTGCTTACTGACTCCTTTGGTGATCGGATATAAGCGAGTGCCCGAACCACCGGCCAAGACAATACCTTTCATCAATATACTTATTAAAATTAAATTACTAGATCGAAATCATTCCACCTCACTCCAAGGATACGGATTCTCTTGCACATCCTTCAGGCGTTCTACCACCTCACGCTCCTCTTCTGACAACTCCCTGTCCTGCCACGTATCAATGATGACCTGAGCTTCCCGAGCCAATTCCTCGTCAAAAACCTCTCCGTAACAATAAACTAACAGTTGGACTTTCAACAGGGAGGCAGGCAGATGTTCCAATACATCCCAGCAACGATCCAGAATATGCTGAATGCGTTCCTCCTTGTCACCGTTATTATAGAGAGTCGCATTATATCCCATCAGGAGCGACAGACACAACCGGGCCTCTTCTTCATCACTATCACCATGCTTGTCGTACAAGGCATTAGCCTGAGAAAAAACATCACGATTCAGACGGGTGAATTGATCACTGTAGATCGGCCGACCGTCCATGCCCAGATAGCAAAGTTCATGAGCAGAAGCATAAAGAGCGGAGATTTCTGATTCTAAATAGTTCATATCTTGTTATGTTATTTTTCAGTGACAGGTTCGACCAATGAAGGATGGACAAAGGTGGTGGCGACAGCCATAACCCCTTCGATGGTGACTACGACACGACGGTCATTGCGGACACGGACAAACTCGCCCTCCACCCCCTCGAAAAGCCCCCCGGTGATACGCACACGGGTACCCTTGCGGATGTTCAACTCAGAAGGTTCGAAATAAAGCAGGGATTCATCATAATTCGAAGAGACCGCCATGAAATTACGCATTTGAGAATCAGGAACGATGATGGGACGATGGTATTCACGGTCCATAATGTAACGGATAGGAAGCGTGGTGCCCTTGCTCTCTTTGATGGCATCGATACAACTACGCGAGGAACGGACAAAAACCAGATTATGAACCGCAGGAACAAGCTTACGAACCCGACGCTCGTTTTTAATGGTATATTCGTAGTGCATGGGGATGAAATTCTCTATCCCCTCCGAATTGAGGTACTCCTGCAAGGCCAGTTCACGCCCGTAAGTGATACGCAAGGCATACCAGTGCAAAGCGGAAGAAGACAGGAGGGATTGAGAACGCTCCATCGAAGATTCGATAGATGCGGATGTTGTCATGTCGTTCACGTCAGGATGTTCTTTGGGGACACCGGAGTAGCGAAGCATACCTCCCGGTCAAGTTATGTAATGCGGATTTTAATGAAAAATTCAGTGCATCCATGTTATTTAATGACCCTCCACTATCACAGAAGGAGAGGCAGAAAATAGTTATTTATTATAATAGCCTTTAAACGAGGGTATTGAAAACAAAAAGTGTTTCAATAGACGTTCGTTTAA